>NZ_JAELTZ010000095.1:0-6505 GCF_016429115.1 Aquitalea sp. ASV15
GGTGGTGGCGGTGCGCACGCCACCGGCCTCCAGGCCGACCACGGGAAAGACATTGGCCAGGATAAAGACCAGCAGTCCGGCCAGCACCAGTGGCAGGGAGGTGGCGGGGGGATAGCCGGGGCGGGGCAGCAGCTGGCAGCCGCAGCGGCAGCAGCAGACGGCCTGCCCGGCCGCGGCGGGGGCGGTCTGCAGCAGGTCGCATTCGTGGCAGGCCAGGGCGCTGTGAGCGGGCTGCTGGTTCATCGGTCTGGCTCCTGCGCCACCTGCTGTTCTGCCACGATGGCGGCATGCAACAGGTCAAACGCGGCGCTGGATACCTTGAACATGCCCTGATAGGGATGGGTCAGCTCCAGAATGAGAAAATTGGCGCTGGCAATGGCGATGGCACCCAGGAACAGGAAAAATATTTCAAAAGCACTGCCACTGCCGAAAATGCCATAAAGGAAAAACAGCAGGCAGGCCCAGCCAAACACGATGACCAGCAAGAGCGATGGCACCTGATTGGACAGGCTGCGGATGATGTTGGTCTGGATGGCGACAAACTGGTTGGAGAACTGGCGCATGGCATTGATGTCGTCGCGGCTGACATGGTCGATGGCCTGAAAGGTATTGTTGATGTTGACCATGGCCGCGATGTCGTCATTCAGGAAGTGGTAGTTGACATCCTGTTGCCGCTGTCTGGATTTTTCCGGCCAGTAGCGGCCCAGCACGCGGTCGATGGTGGCCAGCAGCTGCGGCCGCAATGAGGCGGATTGCTGCGGATACAGCTTCAGCAGCAGGTCGATATTGGCGGCCGCGGTGGCCATGGCATTGAAATCGGCCTGATGGTTGTTGAAGGTGGTGTAGGACGAAGAAATGAGCAGACCCAGCACAATGGCAAACAGGGTGCCGATCAGCGAGGAGATCAGCTTGATCAGCTCGCCGGAATGGCTGACATAAACCGGGAACCCGTCATGAATGGCTTCCCCGGCCATGGCGCAGGCAAAGGCGGCAATGGCCACCAGTCCGCAACGAAGAAATATGTTCATCACACCGGTTTCCTGTGCCGATTGAGCGGATGGCGGGCGCTCATCCGGGTTGTCCGCCGTGGCGGCCGGGCTGGAATGGGGCGGGTATGGCCCGGGACAAGGGATGGTTGAGGCAATTTCAATACTGGCATGGGCTGCAGGCCGCTTCAAGTAGGCTCATTGCCGCAAACCGCGACGGCATGGCGGAGGAAATCGGCGGCAGCCAGTGGCTTGCCGAAAAAATAGCCTTGCAGGAGGTCAACTCTTGACGCTGTCAGCAGGCTGGCCTGTGCGGCGGTTTCCACGCCTTCGGCCACCGTCTTCAGGCGCAGGGTGCGCGCCAGGGAAATGATGGTGCGGACAATGGCGGCGGCACAGTCATCGCCGGCGATGTCGGTGATGAAGGAGCGGTCTATTTTCAGGGTGTCGAGCGGCAATTGGCGCAACAGGCTGAAGGATGAAAAGCCGGTGCCGAAGTCGTCCAGCGAAATGGCCACGCCCAAGGCCCGCAGCGCCGCCAGTTGCCTGGCTGCAAACAGCGGATTGCGCATCACGGCGGATTCGGTCAGTTCGATCACCAGCCGGGTGGGGTCGACCCCACTTGCGTGCAGTGCTGCCTGGATGCGGCCGAGCAGGGTGATGTCATGCAAATCGCAGGCCGACAGATTGATGGCCATCTTGATGTCCAGCCCGGCATGCTGCCATTTTTTCAATTCAGCCAGCGCATGGTGGATGACCCAGGTGCTGAGGCCGGCTATCAGACCATTGTGTTCGGCAATGGGAATGAACTCGGCCGGGGATACCTCGCCCAGCACCGGGTCATGCCAGCGCAGCAGGGCCTCGGCCGCCTGGAGCCGGCCATCGCCGGCACGGACTTCTGCCTGGAAATATAGCGACAGCCCGCCCTGTTCCAGCGCGGTGTGCAGGCGCGCACCCAGCTGATAGCGGCGTTCGATCTGCCGGGCCTGTGCGGCGGTAAAGTGGCAGATGCCCTTGCCGTGTTGCAGGCTGCTCTGGGCCGCCGCGTAACCGGCGCGGATCAGCCCTTCTGCCGCCCCCGGGCAATCGCTGCTGCGGACAATGCCGATGGCCGTGGTCAGATGCAGCATGTCGACCTGCCAGGGCAGCGGGCGGGTGATGCAGTTTTTCAGCCGGATGGCCAGCCGTTGCGGCTCGGCATCGAATACCAGCGCCAGATAAATCCCGCCATGAATCCGCGCCACCACATCATCGTGTCCGATGGTGTTGCGGATGCGTTCGGCCATGCTGCGCAGGGCAAACAGGGCCGCTGCCAGGCCGTGGTATTCGCCGATCTCGTCGATGCCGGCGATTTCCAGAAACAGCAGGCTGCAAGGTATCCCGGCCTGCAGGCTGGCATCGATGCGTTGCACCAGAAAGTCCAGATTGGGCAGGCCGGTTTGCGGGTCGTGGCTCAGGTGATAGTCGAGAACGGCCCTGAGCTGCGGGCAGGGGGGCTGCGCCGGTAGCCGGTTCAGCAGGGCCGCGACATCGCCGAGCGGCGGCAAGCCGCAGGGAGTGGTTGCCATGTCCTGTACATGATTGCTGGGCATGATGGGCTCCGCTTACCGGGACGACACGAAGCGGCTGCTCATCTGGTAGAGCTCCCTGGCGGTGCTGCCCAGCCGGTCGGCGGCATGTTGTATCGAGGTGATGCTGTTGCTGTTCTGTTCCACCAGCTGATTGATGGTGTGGATGTTGCGGCTGGCCTCGCTGCTGGCCTGCGCCTGTTGCTGCAACATGCTGGCGATATCGCTGGAAGAAGACTCGATTTCAGCGCCGGCGCGCTTGATGTTCTCGTAAATGAGCTTGCTGGCGCCAAGCATGTCGTTGCTGTGGTCCACCTCGTCGGCGGCGATGGTGATGGCGCTGAGGGTTTGTTGCGTGCAGCTGCCGATGCGCTGGATGGTATGGGTGATTTCCTCGGTGCTGCCGCTGGTGCGTTCGGCCAGCTTGCGTACTTCATCGGCCACCACGGCAAAGCCACGGCCGGATTCGCCGGCCCGTGCCGCTTCGATGGCGGCATTCAGCGCCAGCAGATTGGTCTGTTCGGCAATGCCCTGGATGATTTCCGCCAGCTTGCGGATGCCGTTGGTTTCGGCATCCAGCTCGGACACCAGGGTTTTGGCCGTCTGCATGCGCTTGACCACACCCTGCGCCGCCTGCTGCGCGGCCACGATCTGGCCGACTCCTTCACTGACCCGTTCCGCCGCAGTGGCGGCGGTGGCGGCATTCTGGCTGGTGGCGGCGGCAATGCTGTGGATGGCGGCCGTCATCTGGCCGAGGGTGGTGCTCATCTGGCGCACGCAGTCCACACCCTGCTGGATATGCCGGCTGGCCACCTGCGACTGGGCGTTGAGTGCGTCCGACTGGCTGTCGATTTCGTCGGCAATGCCCATCATGTCGGCGAACATGGCACGCAGATTGAACTTCATCGACTGGATGCCCAGCAGCTGGCGCGAGAATTCGCCGGCGGCGCTGGTTTCCAGCTCGAAACCAAGGTCGCCGCCGCTGATTTTCCTGATGGCCTGGACCGACCATTCCAGCGGCTGGCGGATGCCGTGCCAGGTCCAGAACGCCAGCGCCCCGGCGCAGATCAGGCCGGTGCCGCCGGCCAGCCACGACTGCGGCCCCGGCAGGTTGGCGGCAGCCAGCAGGCAGGCGGCCGGCAGCGTGGCCAGCAGCATGATTCTGGCCGACAGCGCGGTGCGGGCCGGGTAGCGGGTGGCCGGAAAAGGCCGCTGCTGCCGGTTGACGGCGCGGTACAAGGCGTCCGCAGCCTCGATCTGCCCGGCCGTGGGCCGGCTGCGTACCGAGATATAGCCGGTTTTGCGCTGTTTTTCGAAGCAGGGCGATACATAGGCGTGCACCCAGTAATGATCGCCGTTCTTGGCCCGGTTCTTGACCATGCCCTGCCAGGGCAGGTCGGCCGCCAGTGTGCGCCACATGTCGGCGAAGGCTGCGGCCGGCATGTCGGGATGGCGCACAATATTGTGTGGCTGGCCGAGCAGCTCGGCCCGGCTGTAACCGCTGATTTCGATAAAGGCCGGATTGGCGTGCAGGATGTTGCCGCGGGTGTCGGTCATGCTGACCAGCGGCTTGGCGGGGTCGACCTGCAACTCGCGCCCGCTTGTCGGCTGCGTGCTATGCATCATGTGCTTTCTGCTTGCTTGTCAATGGCCGTGCCGGCCGTGACGGTGTTCAATGGACATGGCTGGTATCGGCCATATGGGTGGGGCGGGGTGCCAGCCAGACCACGCAGGCGGCCACCACAAAGGACAGGCCGCTGATCATGAACAGCGTATTGGTCGACAGCATGATGCTTTGGGCATCGACCAGGCTGTTGAGCAGGTGGCGTGCCGGCTCCGTGCCGAAAGCCGTGCTCATCTGCTGCATGGCTTCGCCGCCGGAGTCGGTCAGCCCGCTGAGAATGTCGTGGTAGTACTTGGCCTTGTCGTCCCAGGCGGTGGTGACCAGCGAGGTGGCGATGGCACCCGACATGGTGCGCAGGAAATTCATCAGCCCGGCGGCCGAGGCCATTTCCACCTCGTCCACGCTGGACATGGCCAGGCCGATCAGCGGGATGAAAAAGAAGGGCATGCCCAGCCCCTGGAAGAACAGGGGGACGGCAACCTGCCAGAAGCCGACATCGGTGGTGTTGAAGCTGCGGAACAGGGTGACGCCACCCAGCCACATCACCCCGATGAATACCAGCCGGCGCGGGTCGGTGCGGGTGGTGAGATGGGCCACCAGCGGTGCGGCCAGTACCGACAGCACCCCGCTGAGCGCCTGGGCGATGCCGGCATCGGTGGCGGTATAGCCCATATAGCTTTGCAGCCATTGCGGGGTGAGCACGGTGGAACCGAAAAAGGAGCCGAAAGCCAGTGCGATGGTCAGCACGCTGACCCAGTAGCCGCGGTGGCGGAATACCCGCAGATTGACCACCGGATTGTGTTCGGTCAGCTCCCAGATCAGGAAGGAAAGGAAGCCCACCACACTGATGATGGCCAGGCTGACGATTTCCGTCGAAGAGAACCAGTCCAGGTCCTTGCCTTCGTCCAGCATGATCTGCAGCGCGGCCACCCACACGATCAGCAGCAGCAGGCCGATGATGTCGATGCGCAGCTGCAGGCGCATGCTCTCCTGGCTTTTGAGCAGCTGCCAGCCCAGATAGCCGCAGGTCAGCGCGATGGGCACATTGATATAGAAGATCCACGGCCAGCTGACCTGGTCGCACAGCACCCCGCCCAGCACCGGCCCCAGCACCGGCGCCACCAGCGTGGTCATGCTCCACAGGCCGATGGCAATGCTGGCTTTTTCCCTGGGAAAGATCTGCTGCAGCAGGGTTTGCGACATCGGCATCAGCGGGCCGCCGGCCAGGCCTTGCAGCACGCGGAACAGCAGCAGGGTTTCCAGCGAGTGCGACAGGCCGCACAGCAGGGAAAACAGGCCGAACAGCAGCATCGAGGTGATAAAAAGACGCACCGTGCCAAAACGGGCGGCCAGCCAGCCGGTCAGCGGTACGGTAATGGCCTCGGCCACGGCATACGAGGTGATGACATAGGTGCCCTGATTGGCCGCCACGCCCAGCCCGCCGGCAATATTGGGGACCGAGACATTGGCAATGGTGGTGTCGAGCACGGCGATGAAATTACCGGCAGACAGCGCAAGCGCCGCCAGCCACAGCGTGGCACCGGTCAGCGGTGCGGCGGGTGAGGAGGGGTGGGACATGGCCGTTTCCTCAGTGCGAGCGGGTGTCGATGGTGGCGTTCATCGACAGGCCCACCGACAGCGGATGGGCGCGCAGCTCGGCCGGGTCCAGTGCGATGCGTACCGGCAGGCGCTGCACCACCTTGATCCAGTTGCCGGTGGCGTTCTGCGCCGGAATCACGGCAAAGGACGAGCCGGAACCGCCGGCAAGCCCGACCACCTTGCCGTGGTATTCCACGCTGTCGCCGTACAGGTCGGCGGTGAGCTTGACCGGCTGCCCGAGGCGCACCTTTTCCAGCTGCACTTCCTTGAAGTTGGCATCCACATGGGCCTGTTGCAGCGGTGCAATCGACAGCAGCGGCGCGCCGGCCTGCACCCGCTGGCCCAGTTGCACCTGGCGCTTGGCCACCGTGCCGTCCAGCGGCGCACGGATGATGGTGCGCTCCAGGTCCAGCCTGGCCTGGTCGCGTCGGGCGCGTGCCAGCAGCACTTCCGGATTGGTGGCCACCGTGCTGTCGGCCGTCAGTGCCTGATTGTTTTTCAGCGCGCCCAGCGCGGCGCGGTAATTGGCTTCACTCTGGCGCGCACCGGCTTCGGCGGCGTGGAAGGCGGCTTCGGCCACGGCCAGCGCATTGCCGGCATTGCTCAGTTCTTCGCCGGATACCGAGCCATTGCGCGCCAGGGCCTGACGGCGGCTGTAATCAAGGCGGCTACGCTCCAGATCGGATCTGGCCGATACCAGCTGTGCCGCGGCACGGGCCTGCTCGGCC
>NZ_JAELTZ010000096.1:0-6300 GCF_016429115.1 Aquitalea sp. ASV15
GGTGTGGCACCGTCCAGATACTGGTAGGCAATGCCTTGTTCGTCCAGCCATTGCCGGGCGAGGGCCAGATGATCGACAAACTGGCTGAACACCAGCGCCTTGTGGCCGTTGTCCAGCAGCTCGGTCATCAGTTGGCGAAAGAAGGCAAACTTGCTGGCGGGCAGGGCGGTGTCCGGCTGTAACAAGGCCGGGTGGCAGCAGAAGCGGCGCAAGCGGGTCAGCTCGGCCAGCACCTGCATGGTCTTCTTGTCCTGGCTGTCCACCTCGGCCAGCTTTTGCAGCGCCTGCTGGCGCATGGCCTCGTACACATGCAGCTCCTGCTCGGACAGGGCAATACGGCGGGTGATGTCGGTGCGCGGTGGCAGCTCGGTCAGCACCTCGGCCTTGGTGCGGCGTAACAGATAAGGCTGGATCAGCGCCTTGAGCGTGGCGCGGGCCTGTTCGTCGCCCTCGGCGATGGGCTGGGCAAAGCGCTGCTGGAAGCGCTCCTCATTACCCAGCAAACCGGGCGTGATAAAGCGGAACAAACTCCACAACTCACCCAGATGGTTTTCCACCGGCGTGCCGCTGGCCGCCAGGCGAAAATCGGCCCGCAGGCTTTGTGCCGCCTGTGCACGCTTGGTACCCGCATTCTTGATGGCCTGCGCCTCGTCCAGCACCACGCTGGCCCAGTGCACCTCGGCAAAATCGTCCGCCTGCAATTGCAGCAGGCCGTAACTGGCAATCACCAGGTCCTGCGGCCCGACTGTGGATAAGTCGCGCTGCTGTTGATAAGGGCGCAAGCGCAGGCTGGGGGCGAAGCGGGCGGCCTCGGCCAGCCAGTTGAGCGCCACCGAGGTAGGCGCCACCACCAGTTGCGGGCCCAGATGCGCGCGGGCCAGCAATAGCGCCAGCGTCTGCACCGTTTTGCCCAGCCCCATATCGTCGGCCAGACAAGCCCCGGCACCGATATGCGCCAGCCGCGACAGCCAGGCAAAGCCTTGCAGCTGATAGGGCCGCAAGCTGGCTTGCAGGGTGGCGGGGACCTCCGGTTGAAAGGTAGCCAGGCTGTCCCAGCCTTGTTGCAACTGCTGCCAGCCGGCGTCGCCGTCAAACTGGCCGATGTCCTCACCCAGCCCGGCCAGCAGCGGGGCGGCCAGCAGGCTGAGGCGCAAGCCATCAGCCACCGCGTGATCGGCCAGACGGGCCAATTGCTGCAAGCGGGCGACCAGGCTGTCGGACAAGGCCAGCCAGTCCTGCTCGGACAGGCGCAGATACTGCCCGGGCTGATTGGCCAAGGCTTCCAGCAACTGACGCAGTTGTAGTACCCGGTCCTCATCCACCTGCACCTCACCCGTCACTTCCAGCCAGCCGTTCTTGCGCTTGGTTTTCAGCCGCAGCTGTGGCAAACCGGCCTGCGCCTGGATGCGCATGCGCTGGCCTTGCGGCCAGACACATTCCAGCCGCGCCGGGGCGATGGCCTGTAATTGCTGCAACTGCTGTACGACTTGCAGGGCCTGTTGCTGGTCGGCCAGCAGCCATTGCAGTACGCCATCCGGGTCGGGCCGGGCGCTCGCCAGCGCCGGGCAATCCTCCAGCAAAGTGGCCAGCGCCTGTTTTTCCTCGCTCAACTGGCGCTGTAAGCGGATGGCCTGGCCCTGAGACAAGGCTACTTGCTGCCATGGCCCGCGCCCCGGAGGATACCAGGCGGCCTGCTCGGCCACCCGGCAGCGCAGTTGCAGGCGCAAGCCTTCCGGCAGCGGTACCAGCACGGCAAACAGGCGCGGGTCGGCCGGCATGGCGGGCAGGTCGGCGCCATCGTCCGCTTCCACCAGCTCGACAGGCAGCCACGGCAGCATGTCGCCGATGGCTTCCAGCAGCTTTTTGCGTGCGGCCACGGGCACAGTCAGGCGGTGACCGAGCAAGGCAGCCAGCTGGCGGATTTCCGGCCCCGGCCAGTACAGCAGCAGGCTGTTTGGCCCGCTACGCTGCCACAGGCAATGCTGGCAGGCGGCAATGCCGGGCGGGCTCAGTTGCAACACCATCTGCTGTTGCTGGCGCTGCAGCAGCAGGCTGATCTGGCCCGCTTCCAGCGTGACGGGCTGATCGGGCTGTTCTTCCCAGAACAGCGCCGGATGGCCCAGCAGCAAAGGCAGGGCGGCTTCACCTTCCAGCTCGGCCAGGCTGCTGCCATCGGCCAGCTGATGGGTACGCTCAAGCTGGCTGATTACCAGCCGGTCCTGCGCGCTCAGCCAGTCCCACTGCGCGGCCTGATCCAGCAAGCGCCCCAAGGGCAGCACGCGGCCACGGCTCCAGCCCGCGTCCTCCCGTTGCTGGATGCAGGGAGTGAGGCGGATACCGGCTTCATTGGCCAGAATGCGCCAGGCCAGGCGCTGCGAGGTGGTGGTATTCATCAGCAGGGAAATGGGAAAACAGCGGGCTATTGTGCCTTAAGCCCGCTGTTGATGGCAGATCTGCCGGGCGGCAACAGCAAACAAAAACCGCCCACCAAGGTGGACGGTTGATCTGCCAGGCGGCTACAAAACAGCAGCCATTGGTGAGCCGTGGGCTCAGATACGCGCCAGGGCGCGACGGGCGGCAGCGATGGTCTGTTCGATGATCTCGTCGGTATGAGCGATGGAGACAAAACCGGCTTCGTAAGCCGACGGGGCCAGGTACACGCCTTCGTCCAGCATGGCGTGGAAGAAGCGGTTGAAGCGTTCGCGGTCGGAGGCGGTCACCTGGGCGTAGCTGGTGGGTACGGCATCGCAGAAGTAAATGCCGAACATGCCGCCCACGCTGTCGGTCACCATGCTGACACCAGCCTCTTTGGCGGCTTCGGCCAGGCCCTGCGCCAGACGGGCGGTGCGACGGCTGAGGGTGGCATGGAAGCCCGGTTCCTGGATCAGCTTCAGCGTGGTCAGGCCGGCGGCCACGGCCACCGGGTTACCGGACAGGGTGCCGGCCTGATACACATTACCCAGCGGCGAGATGCAGCCCATGATGTCGGCACGGCCACCAAAAGCCGCCAGCGGCATGCCGCCACCAATCACCTTGCCCAGGGTGGTGAGGTCTGGCTTGACGCCGTGCAGCGCCTGGGCGCAGCCCAGATCAACGCGGAAACCGGTCATCACTTCGTCGTAGATCAGCACCGTGCCGTGTTTTTCGGTGAGGGCGCGCAGGGCGTGCACGAATTCTGCCGACGGCTTGATCAGGTTCATGTTGCCGGCAATCGGCTCCAGGATGACGCAGGCAATCTGCTCGCCGATTTCCCGGAAAGTGCGTTCCAGCTGCTCGACGTTGTTGTACTCCAGCACCAGGGTGTGCTTGGTGAAATCCGCCGGAACACCACCGGAAGACGGGTTGCCAAAGGTCAGCAGGCCAGAACCGGCCTTCACCAGCAGGCTGTCGGAGTGGCCGTGGTAGCAGCCTTCAAACTTGACGATGGCATCACGGCCGGTAAAGCCACGCGCCAGGCGGATGGCGCTCATGGTGGCTTCGGTGCCGGAAGATACCAGCCGTACTTGCTCCACCGAAGGCAGCAGCTTGCAGATTTCCTCGGCAATCTCGATTTCCGCTTCGGTAGGTGCGCCAAAGGACAGGCCATCCACCGCCACATCCTGCACCGCCTTGATCACGGTGGGGTGGGCGTGGCCGACAATGGCCGGGCCCCAGGAGCCGATGTAGTCGATGTACTGCTTGTCGTCGGCATCCCAGAAATGTGCGCCCAGCGCCTTTTTCACAAAACGCGGCGTGCCGCCTACCGAGCCAAAGGCGCGTACCGGCGAATTGACGCCACCGGGAATGGTTTTCTTGCCACGTTCAAACAGTTCGAGATTGCGGGACATGCGGTTTCCTTATGACGGGTAGGGCGCAAACCGTGTGGTTTGCTGCCGCTGAATCTGGTTTGCCAGTGGCGCAGAGCATGTGCCGTGCGCCATACGGTATCCATGCTGGCGAAAGCGTTATTTTTCCACAGCCGGGCGGGGCAGTGTTGGCATTTCAGCGCTGCGGCCAGCTGGTATAGGGGTTCTTGGACAGATAGGCATTGGTATAACGCCCGTCTGTGGTGACTTCTGCGCCCACCCAGTCCGGCTTGGCAAACGGGGTGTCCTCGGCCGGCAGTTCGATTTCCGCCAGCACCAGCCCGGCGTTTTCTCCGAAGAATTCGTCCACCTCCCAGACAAAGCCGCCAAATTCGATACGGTGACGCAGCTTGTCCACCACCATCGGGCACATGGCATCCATGATGGTCTGGGCATCGGCCAGCGGGATGGCGTATTCGAATTCGTGGCGGCTGATGTCGCTGATATTGCCCTTGAGGGTGAGCCAGGCCTGATCGCCCACGATACGCACCCGCACGGTGCGTTCCTTTTCTACCGACAGATAACCCTGACGGTATTGCACGCCTGCGGCCAGGCCGCGCCAGCCATCATTGGCAATGACAAAACGGCGTTCGATTTCCAGTCCCATGCTTGTTTTCCTGTTGCGGGCGCATCGCCCGGCTCATTGTGAGCCCACTACATTCAGAAGGGTTTGACCACCACCAGAATCACCACCGCGCATAGCACCAGCACCGGGATTTCATTGAAATAGCGGTACCACACATGGCTGTGGCGATTGGCCCCGGCAACAAAGTCGCGGTACAGCTTGCCGCAGTACAGGTGATAGGCAATCAGCAGCGCCACCAGGGTGAGCTTGGCATGCAGCCAGCCACCACCAATGCCAAAGCCCTGCCACAGCCACATGCCCAGAGCCAGAGCCAGCACCGCCAGCGGCGTCATGAAGCGATACAGCTTGCGCGCCATCAACAGCAGGCGGTCGTACTCGGCACCCGGCGCGGCCATGGCCAGGTTGACGAAGATGCGCGGCAGGTAAAACAGACCGGCAAACCACGAGGTGACAAAAATGATGTGAAAAGCCTTGAGATACAGGTAAGCCAATTCAGACTCCATGGGGGCAGTGCTGCTGCACTGCCATGTTTCACGTGAAACAGCCTGCCGGCAGGCAGCTGACCCGGTATTTGCGCATAAATGTCTGTCAGGCACCTTTTCGGCCGTGACAATTCATGCCACATTCCTTGCCACGGCATGCGTGCCGTGAGTGCATGCGTGCCGGCAAGCGATCAGATTTCCACCATTTCGAAATCGTCCTTGCGGGCATCGCAATCGGGACAGGTCCAGTTGGGCGGCACATCTTCCCACGGAGTTCCCGGCGCGATGCCATCTTCCGGTCGCCCGGCTTCCTCGTCGTAGATGAAACCGCAGATCAGACACATCCAGGTGCGCATACGTTTATCCCAAGCTCGGTTAAAATAGTCATTCTAATTGCTGCTGCACGATCTGACCAAAGAGGTTACCGCCTTGTCCACATTGCCCCCTCCGCCCGCCGTACTGACCCTGGCCGGCTCCGATCCCTCCGGCGGCGCCGGCATCCAGGCCGACATCCTCACCCTGGCCAGCCTGGGTTGCCATCCCTTGTCGGTCATTACCGCCATCACCGTGCAGGATACCGTGGGGGTGGATGACTTCATGGTGCTGGATTCCGACCTGGTCAACGACCAGGCGCGCTTTCTGCTGGAAGACATTCCGGTGCTGGTGTTCAAGATCGGCATGCTGGGCAGCGTGGAAAACGTGGCGGTGGTGGCGCAGCTGATTGCCGACTACCCGGACGTGCCGGTGGTGCTGGACCCGGTGCTGCGCAGCGGCGGCGGCCACGAACTGGCCGATGACGACCTGATTGCCGCCATGCGCGATTTGCTGATTCCGCAGGTGTCCATCATCACCCCCAACAGCATGGAAGCCCGCCGGCTGGCGATGAACGACCCGGACGAAGACGAGGAACTGAGCCTGGACGAAGCAGCCAAGCGGCTGCTGGCGCTGGGCTGCCCGCATGTGTTGATTACCGGCACCCACGAAAATACCAAAGAAGTCATAAATAGTCTGTACAGTCCCAACGGCATAGTACGCGCCGACCGCTGGGAGCGGCTGCCCGGCAGCTATCATGGCTCCGGCTGCACCCTGGCCTCGGCCATTGCCGGCATGCTGGCCACCGGCCTGATGCTGCCCGAGGCAGTACGTGAAGCGCAGGAATATACCTATCAGAGCCTGGTGGCGGGTTTCCGCCCCGGCATGGGACAAAGCATTCCGGACCGGATGTTCTGGGCCCGCGAAGACGAAGGAGCAGAGGGTGACAGTGATTAAGGGCTTGTATGCGGTATCGCCAGAGGCGGAGGACAGTGAGCAACTGCTGGCCAAGGTCAGCCGCGTGCTGGACAACGGCGTGGCCATCCTGCAATACCGCAACAAGAGCGCCAATACC
>NZ_JAELTZ010000097.1:0-6116 GCF_016429115.1 Aquitalea sp. ASV15
GTCTACAGCGAGGCCGACGTGCTGCTGGAAGACCCGCAATGGCAGCGCCGCCTGCGCATCAGCCGCAGCGGATCGGCCAGCGTGGTGGTGTGGAATCCCTGGCAGGACAAGGCCGCACGCCTTGCCGACCTGCCGGACACGGGCTGGCAGGATTTTGTCTGCATCGAAGCGGCCAATGCCGGCGAAGACAGCCGCCTGCTGGCCGCCGGGGCCAGCCACAGCCTGTGCTGCCGGCTGAGCCTGGCGTGAGCGGCCCGCGCACCATCCCTGGACCCTGCCTGTCCGCCACCCTGGCGGACAGGGTATACTGCACGCCATCCCGCCAGCACGGCGTCGAAGTGGACAGCTTGTAAATGGCCAGACAGAACACGATTTCCAGTTATCTCCCGGTGACCTTTGCCAATGGCAACCGGGTTCGCCGCTTTGGCAAACATTGCCCGCACTGCCATGCCATGGTGGGTTGCGAACACATGTCCGGCCTGGCCAGCCTGCAGCAGGACAAGCTGTTTCTGGCGGCGCAGGGCACCTGCCCGGCCTGCCGGCACCGCTTCCCCATTGCCTGCGTCATCACCGACGACAAGCGGGTGCACCGGGTACTGCTGCCCTTGTGGGCGTATCGCCTGTGGCTGCAAATGGCCACCCGCAACACGCCGCAACCGGTCGCCCAGGCCAACTGGGAAGTACAGGAAGAAAACGCCGCAGCGGCCCCGCAGGGGATACGGCTGAGCGAGGCCGAGGTGACGGCCCGTTCGCCGGAGATACTCGGCCGCTTTCAGGACCAGCCCATCAGCGCCTGGATCGAATACCAGGAGCGGCGTTTCGTATTTGAACGGGCGGCCCCCCCGGGGCAGTTCACCCTGGGCGAACAGGAGCTGCTGCTGGCCGGCAAGCTGATTTACCGCCAGCAGGACATCGCCACCACGGCTTGAGATGGCAGGTATGTGGATACCTGACACCAGCCCGGCCTAGCCGGGCTTTTTGTTGCTTCACCGATCAGTAACCAGGAGCAGTGACTGCCACGACGCCGCCCCACTCCCCGTGGCGCGCGCCGTCTGGGGTGGGTTGGGCAAGGTTTTAAGCCGCCGCCCTGTCTGAGCCATTCGACGCTAGCGAATGGCGAGTTCGGCGGCGCCTTGCCCGGCCCACAGCAGACGGGGGTTTCGCGCAACCCGGGGTCGCCTAGGGGTGCAGGGGAGCTGGCGAGGCAGCTCCCCTGCCTGCTCGGCGGGCAGCCCCGCCATGAAAAACAGTACCGCGTAGCGGTTCTCATAGCGGCTGACCAAGTCATTTGCTTCGAAGTAGCCTCGCTTTCCTTCAAGAAAGCGAGAAGGTTTTTTGCGTAGCGGTTCGACACTTTGCTCCGCCAACTGCTCAAGACATACCGATCCACCCTTTAGATACAGTAATCCCCCCACACCGCCTGCACCGCCGCCACCGCGGCCAGCGCGGCGGTTTCGGTACGCAGGATGCGCGGGCCCAGTTTCAGCGGGGTCCAGCCGGCGTCCAGCGCCGCTGCCTCCTCGCGGGCGGAATAACCACCCTCCGGCCCAGCCATCAGCCAGGCCCGCTTGGGTGCGCTGGCAATATCCGCCAGCTTCTGTGTCCCCAGCGGCGACAGGATCAGCCGCGCATCGGCATCCTGCTGCTGTTGCAGCCATTCATGCAGGCTGAGAATGGGCAAGACCTGCGGCAGGGTATTGCGCCCGCACTGTTCGCAGGCGGATTGCACGATTTCCTGCCAGCGCTGCACCCGCTTGTCGGCCCGCTCGCCGGACAGCTTCACCACCGAGCGCTCGGCGGCAATCGGCTGAAACAGCGACACGCCCATTTCCACCCCTTTTTGCAGGGTGAATTCCATGCGGTCACCACTGGAAATGGCCTGCGCCAGCCCCAGCCATACCGGCGACTCGCGGCTGATGTCGTCAAAGCGGGTGATTTCACAGCTGGCATCGCGCTTGTGCAGCGACAGCAAGCTGGCCTGATACTCCCCGCCCTGACCATTGAACAGGGTCAGGCTGTCGCCTTCTTTCAGGCGCAGCACCTGGATGTGACGGACAACGGCATCGGGCAGCGACAGGGTTTGCCCCGCCGCCAGCGGTGTTTCGATAAAAAACCTTGGCATGGCGTATTGAAAGTCCGTGGTGATAACGGTATTTTGCTTTGTTTGCTGCAGTTGCAACAACCCATCTTTAGCAAGTGGCAAAAATGATGGCACCCATGGGCCCTCATGATTGCTCCGGCGCTGTCACTTGCTTCAGCAGCGTCTTGCCCCTTCTGCTACACAACGTGGACAAGACGACAATCATGCCGCTGGTACGATGGCCGGCGGCCATGCAGTTTACCTTACTGACTGACGTCGGCCGGATGGCCGCTGTTGTCGTTTCTGCCAGAAGCCGGCGAGCCGGCGCGGCAGGATACCCAGGAGAACACCATGCAGGTGCTTGAACAGGTGATGCAAGTTGTCCGTGACGTGGCCCGCCAGGAGGTGATGCCGCGCTTTTTGCGTGTGGGTAAAACACGCAAGGACGATGGCTCGCTGTTCACCGAGGCCGACATGGCCTGCCAGCAGGCGCTGGGGGAAAAACTGCCGGCCGTGCTGCCGCACCCGGTGCTGGGCGAGGAAATGAGCCGCGAAGAGCAGGATGCGCTGTGGCTGGGCAATCCGGACGGCCTGTGGGTGGTCGACCCCATCGACGGCACCACCAATTTCGTCAACGGCCTGCCCTACTTTGCCATTTCGGTGGCGCTGATGGTGCGTGGTGTCAGCGAGCTGGGGGTGATCTACAACCCGGTATCCGATGAAATGTTCTACGCCCGCCGCGGCCAGGGTGCCTGGCTGAACCAGCAGCGCCTGCCGCTGAAAACCACCCGCAACAGCATGGGCGATGCCATTGCCGCGGTGGAGGTGAAATACCTGCGTTCCGGCAAGCTGGCCGCACGCATGAGCAGCGTGGCGCCGTTCGGCAGCCAGCGCAGCATGGGCTCCAGCACGCTGGACTGGTGTTTTCTGGCCGCCGGACGTTACGATCTCTACCTGCACGGCGGCCAGCGGCTGTGGGACTATGCTGCCGGCGCGGTGATCCTGGAAGAAGCCGGCGGCCGCCTGGCCAGCCTGAACACCGATGACTACTGGAGCGATACGGTGTGGAAGCGCTCGGTGATTGCCGCCATCGACCCGGAACTGTACGGCCACTGGCACCGCTGGGTGCGGGCCAACCAGTAGCGCCAGCGCGGCTTGCGCGCTTCAGGGCGCGGCAGATCCCGCCAGCCGGTATGCCTGCAGCTGGGTGATCACCCAGTTACCGCGATAATTCTTTTTATTGCTGAAATCGGTGTATTCCTGCTTGACCACATGACCGATGGCCGGTGCATACCAGTCGGTTTCGGCAAGCGGCCCGGAGTAACCGTCATGATGCCAGCGGCCAGTGATGCGGATCGGGTAGGCTACAAAGCTGCCGGCAGGCACTGTCACCGTTTCGCTCTCCCCCACAGTGACGTCCTGCTCGTAAGGGATGCCCGCCAGCTGGTAACTCAGATGGTGGGACTGGCCGCTGCTCAGCGGCCAATGGAAAATGTCGAGGCTGAAAACGGTTCCCGTTTTTTTATCCAGCAGCCGCAGGTTGTAATCACCATCGCGCAGCATGTCATAGCGACGCCCGGTTGAATCCTCTACCTGAAAGCGGTAATCAAGCCCGCGGTAGCCACTGAACACCTCACGCTGATGACTGATTTCCTTGCCGGAATAGGCGTCGACCGATTGCAGCTCGAACCAGCTGCCCGGATGCAACACCGGTTTGCTGGCCGGCTCGGCCGCCTGAACCACGGCGGCCATCATCCAGACCGGCACCATGCACCATCTTGCCCCTGACATGCACGACTCCTTGCTTGCCAAAAAGTCATTTTGCATAAAAAACAGGCGGCTGGCTAGAAGTGCAAGGCGGTCTGGCTTATTGGCTATAGTTTTCCGGGCAGAAATGCCGCTCCACCAGCTCGATCAGGATATGTAGCACCTTGATGTGCAGTTCCTGCACGCGGTCGGCATACTGGCCGCCCGGGGTGTTGACGTAAACGTCGGCCAGCGGTTCCAGCCGGGTGGCGGCACGGCCGGTGAGGATGATCACCTTCATGCCCAGCTCACGCGCCACCGTGGCGGCGTTGACGATGGTCTGGCTGTTGCCGCTGGTGCTGATGCCGATCAGCACATCGCCAGCCCGGCCATGGCTTTCCAGATAACGCGAAAACACATGCTCGTAGCCAAAGTCGTTGGCCACGCAGCTCATGTGGCTGGGGTCGGAAATGGCAATGGCCGCCATGCCGCGCCGGTTGTTGCGGTAACGGCCGGTCAGCTCTTCGGCAAAATGCATGGCATCGCACATGGAGCCACCATTGCCGCAGGAAAAGATGCGGCCACCGGCCGCCAGGCTGGCAATCAGCTGCTGCGCAGCGGCCTCGATGCTGGCCAGTGCCTGGGGATTGGCCAGCAGATTGTTCAGTGCGCTTTGCGCTTCAGTCAGGCTGGACTGGATATGGGAAATCATCGGCGATCCGTCATGCGTGCGGGCAAGGGCACCGTGCCATTGCCATCGGGAAACAGCGCTGGCGCGGCGGCCAGCCTCGTCATCATACCCTGCCCCCCGCCATGGCAGGAAATGGCAGCCGGGTAAAATTAGCGCAATACCAGCAAGGCCGTGCCGGCACAGCTGAGCAAGGCCCCCAGCCAGGCGGCCAGCGCCGGGGGTTGTTTGTACACCCGCCACAGCATGGGCAGGATCAATACCGGGCTCAGCGCCGACAGCATGCCCACCGTGGCCACATTGGCATGTTGCAGTGCCAGCATGATCAGCGTCATGCCCAGGCCCAGCGCCACCAGGCCATTCAGCGCCGTCTGCCCCAGCATGCGCGGCGTATAGGCACCGCGGCTCCTGGCCAGCGGCAGGCCGCCCAGCCACAGCAGATTATGCACAAGACAAGCCACGCCCATGCGGATGGCCGAGGCGGTCACCGGCTCCAGCCCGCCGGCGATGGCCGGTTTGGCAAAAAAGGTACCCAGCGCCTGGCACAGTGCCGCCGCCATGCCCAGTGCCACGCCCAGCTTGAAGTGGGCGGGATGCTCCCAGGCCTTGCTGTGCTGCTTGCCACGGCCAAAGGCCACTGCCAGCATCACCCCGCCAAACACCATCACGCTGCCGAAAAAACCGGCCAGGCTGAGTTTTTCCTGCAGAAACAGCATGCCCAGCAGCACGGAGAACACCGAGTGCGTGGCAAACAGCAGGCCGGAACGGCGCGGCCCCAGCCGGTTCATCGCGGAAAAATACAGGGTGTCACCCAGAAAGATGCCGGTCAGGCCGGAGAGCAAGGCCGGCAGCACATTGGCCCAGTGCATGCTGTGCCAGCCGCCACTGGCCAGGCTGATGCCGCCCAGCAGCAGCGTCATCAGGCTCAGCCGCAGGCGGGTAAAGGTGAAGGGGCCAAAATGCATGGCCGGGCCGGCCCCCAGAATGGCGCCCCAGGCCCAGCAGGTTGCCGCGCCCACGGCGGCAAGGTCATACCACATGATTATCCCGTCATGGCAGCGGCCCGTGTGCGGGCACTGCCGCTATCGCACAAAACAGCCAGCTTACCTGCCCGGCGGCCATTCCGGCCAGTGCGGCAGATTGTCCACCTCCAGCCAGGGTCGGGTGTGACTGGTCCAGATATGCTGGCTGGCCTGCTGTGCGGGTGCCTCGTCCAGCGTGGCCACGCGCAGGATGACATGAGGGCTGCCTTCGCGCTCGGCCAGCAGATGGCTGCCACACTGACGGCAGAAATGGCGCAGCTTGCCGGGTGAGGACTGAAAACAGCCCAGTTGATCCTCGCCGCGCAACCAGCGGAAATGCTGGCGCAATACTCCGGCCGTTGGCACAAAGGGCGCGGCATGGGCTTTCTGGCAAGTCAGGCAGTGACAGTGGGTAATCGGCAGGTCCAGTTGATCCACTTCATTAAGTGACTGCGCCACACAGACAGCTGCCTAGCATGCGTCATTCTCCAGCAGGGTGATTTCCACCCGCTCCTTGCCCTTGCCGATATTCTTGCGCTTGAGCGCAATACGCCCCACCTCGCCGGTACGGCGCAGGTGC
>NZ_JAELTZ010000098.1:0-5599 GCF_016429115.1 Aquitalea sp. ASV15
GCCGGACGCGCCAGCTCTGCAGATAGGCGCCCGGCGTGCAGCCGACCGCCTGGCGAAAGCTGCTGGCAAACACGCTGCGCGACATGCCGGCGATGTGGGCCAGCGCATCCAGCGACCATTCCTGCCCTGGCTGCTCGTGCATCGCCACCAGCGCCTTGCGCAATTTGGGGTGAGACAGGCCAGCCAGCATGCCGCCATTGATCTGCTCGCTTTCCATCAGTTGCCGCAGCAGCTGGATCAGCAGTACTTCGAACAGCTTGTCGATCAGGGCGTGGCGGCCGCAGCGCTCGCTGAAGGCCTCCTCGAACAGCAGTGCCAGCACCGGCGCGGCCCCATCAATCGTCTCCAGTGGCAGGCAGATCATCTCCGGCAAGCCGCTGACGATAGGGTTATCGCTGCCGCCGGCAAAATGCAGCTCGGCACAGGTCAGATCGGCAGGGTGCTGCGGATCGCTGATGAAACGACGGGCCATGGGCCGGGGATAGAGCAGCAGGCTGGGCACCTTCACCTGCAGGCTGGGCTGGCCCGGATGAATGATTTCCATGGCTCCGGCCCGGACCAGATGCAGCTGTCCACCTGCGCCGGCGGCAGAGAAATCGTTGATGCCGCACAGGGTGCCGGCGTGAAACAGGCGCGCGTGCACCGGGAAGTGATGCAGCAAGGCATTCAGGCGGTCGCTGCAGGATTCGGCCAATGTGCTACTCCTTGTTAATTTTCCGGCATTTTATATGACCAGGAGTATTTTTCCCAGGAGCGTGCCGGTCGGGCCGGTGGGGGGCATAAGCGCTTGCCCGCTGGCCGGGTGCCAGCGGCTGGTGCTGGTCTGCAAAAAAGAGGGCTCCCGAAGGAGCCCTGATCAGCGGGTACCAAGCGGGCCGCACTGGCCCTGAGAGAGAGTCTTGGTAAATAAATATTAAAAATACTTTTTAGTAATTGCAATGAATGACGGTTAGCTAAGCCGGAGCGCCAGCTGCTGGCGCAGCCTTTTCGCCACACTCACCATATTGCCCAGCGCGGCCTCCACCTCTGGCCAGCCACGGGTTTTCAGTCCGCAATCGGGGTTGACCCACAAGCGTTCGGCCGGAATCACCTGCAAGGCCTTGTCCAGCAGGGCTGCCATTTCAGCCTCGGCTGGCACGCGCGGGCTGTGGATGTCGTACACCCCGGGGCCGATGTCATTGGGGTAGCGGAACTCGGCAAAATCCTGCAGCAAGGCCATGTCGGAGCGCGAGGTTTCGATGGTGATCACATCGGCATCCAGTGCGGCAATCTGCGGCAGGATGTCGCCGAATTCCGAGTAGCACATATGGGTATGAATCTGGGTGCTGTCATCAATGCGCCAGCTGCACAGGCGGAAAGCCTCGCCCGCCCACTGCAGATAAGCCGCTTGCTGCACCTGCTGCAGGGGCAGCCCTTCACGGATGGCCGGCTCGTCGATCTGGATGATGCGGATGCCGGCGTTTTCCAGATCCAGCACCTCTTCGTTCAGTGCCAGGGCAATCTGCCGGCAGACCGTGCTACGTGGTACATCATTGCGGACAAAGCTCCATTGCAGCATGGTGACCGGCCCGGTGAGCATGCCTTTTACCGGCTTGCTGCTCAGGCTTTGCGCATAGACAGCCCAGCGTACGGTCATCGGCTGCGGCCGTGCCACATCGCCAACGATGATGGGCGGTTTGACGCAGCGGCTGCCATAGCTCTGCACCCAGCCCAGCCGGGTAAAGGCAAAGCCTTCCAGCTGTTCGCCAAAGTATTCCACCATGTCGTTGCGCTCGGCTTCGCCGTGGACCAGTACATCCAGCCCCAGTGCTTCCTGACGGCGGATGGCCAGCGCAATTTCTTCCTGCATGGCCTGCTCGTAGGCGGCTGCATCCAGTTCGCCGCGCTTGAAGGCCGCCCGTGCGCTGCGGATGCTGGCGGTTTGCGGGAAAGAGCCGATGGTGGTGGTGGGCAGCAATGGCAGCTTGAGCCAGGCCTGCTGCAGGGCAATGCGTCGGGCAAAGGGCAGGGGGCGCTGGTCGGCGCCGGCTGGCAGTGAGGCCAGACGCTGCTGCACGGCTGGTCGATGAATCAGCGGGCTGCTGCGGCGCTGTGCCTGCACATGGTCGCTGGACTGCAATTCGTTACTGATGCTGGCACGGCCCTGCTCCAGCCCGCGCTGCAGCAGCTTCAGCTCGTTCAGTCTTTGCACGGCAAAGGCCAGCCAGCTGCGGATGTCGGCATCCATTTCGGTTTCCGCGGCCAAATCGAAAGGGCTGTGCAGCAGCGAGCAGCTGGGGGCCAGCCACAGGCGCTCGCCCAGTTGTGCCGCCACCGGCTCCAGCTGTGCCAGCACGGCGCTCAGATCGCTGCGCCAGACATTGCGCCCGTCCACCGCGCCGGCAGACAGCACCTTGTCATCCGGCCACTGCTGCATGAAGTGGGCCAGTTGCTCCGGCGCGCGGACCAGGTCCAGATGCAGGCCGGCGACCGGCAGGCTGTGCAATAGCGCGGCATGCCGGGCCACGCTGCCAAAGTAAGTGGCCAGCAATAGCTGGAGCGGGCTGCTGGCAGCCAGTTGCTGATAGGCCGGGGCAAAGGCGGCCAGCCAGTCGGCGGGCAGGTCCAGCGCCAGGATGGGTTCGTCCAGCTGTACCCAGCTCACGCCAGCGGCAGCCAGTTGCTGGAGGATCTGTGCATAGCAGGCCAGCAGGTCCGGCAGCAATTGCAGACGGTCAAAATCGCCGCCCTTGCATTTGCCCAGCCACAGCAGGGTGAGCGGCCCGATCACTACCGGTTTGGCCTGGATGCCCAGCGCCTGTGCTTCGGCCAGCTGGGCCAGCAGCGGGGCGGGGTTGGCGCTGAAGGCGGTATCTGCCTGCCATTCCGGTACCAGGTAGTGGTAGTTGGTATCAAACCATTTGGTCATTTCCAGCGCCGGCTGGCGGCTATTGCCGCGCGCCAGCTGGAAGTATTGCGCGCTGTCCAGCCGGGCAGGGTCAAAGCCGAAGCGGGCCGGAATGGCGCCCACCAGGATCTGCGCGTCCAGCACATGGTCGTACAGCGAAAAATCCCCCACGGGCGACAGCTGGATGCCGGCGCCCTTCTGTAGCAGCCAATGGCGCTGGCGCAGCGTGCGGGCGCCTTGTTGCAAGGCGGCCTCGTCAATCTGGCCTTGCCAGAAGTCTTCCAGCAGTTGTTTCAGTTCGCGTTTGGCGCCGATGCGGGGAAAGCCGGCCAGGTGCAGTGTGGTCATGTCGGAGTCCTTGTCTGTCAGTGCTCCCAGCATCGGTGAATCTGCTGTATGATTCAAACTCATTTTTTTGTTGTTTTTAATGAACTGAATTCATGTTTGTCGGAAGGCCCATGCCATGCTGGAACTACGTCATCTGCGCACCCTGCTTGCCCTGCAGGAAACCGGCAGTGTGTCGCTGGCGGCCGAGCGGGTGTTTCTCACCCAGTCGGCCCTGTCGCATCAGCTGAAGCAGCTGGAGGCTTATTACCAGCAGCCCTTGTTTGAACGCAAAACCCAGCCGCTGCGCTTTACCCTGGCGGGCGAGCGTCTGCTGGCGCTGGCGCGCGAGGTGCTGGACAAGGTGGCCGCGGCCGAGCGCGAGGTGGCGCGCATCCGCCAGGGCGAGGCAGGGGAGCTGCGGGTGGCGGTGGAGTGCCACACCTGTTTCGACTGGCTGATGCCGGCCATGGACAGCTTTCGCCAGCACTGGCCGGCGGTGGAGCTGGACATTGTTTCCGGTTTTCATGCCGACCCGGTGGGGCTGTTGCTGACGCGGCGCGCCGACCTGGCCATCGTGTCGGAAGCCGAGCCGCAGGCCGGCATCGTCCACCAGCCCTTGTTTGCCTATGAAATGGTGGGCATTGTGGCGCGCGATCATCCGCTGGCCGCCAAAAAGGTGTGGCAGGCGCAGGATTTTGCCGCGGAAACACTGATTCACTATCCGGTGCCGGACGAGATGCTGGATTTATGGCGCAAGCTACTGCTGCCGGCCGGGGTCAGCCCATTGCGCCGTACCAGCGAGCTGACGGTGGCCATCATTCAGCTGGTGGCCAGCCGGCGCGGTGTGGCGGCCCTGCCGTTCTGGGCGGTCAAGCCGTATCTGGAGCGCGGTTATGTGGTGGCGCGGCAGATCGGCGAGCAGGGGCTGAGCAGCGAATTGTACGCAGCCTTGCGCAGCGAGGATGCCGGGCTAGCCTATATGCAGGATTTTCTCGCCACGGTGCGGGAGCGCAGCTTTGCCACGCTCCCGGGGCTGACCGTGCTGGAGGGCTGATGCACGGTGGTGGGTTTCAGCCCTGTTCGTCATGGGCTTCCATGCCCAGTTCCTGAATCTTGCGGGTGAGGGTATTGCGGCCCCAGCCCAGCAGATGTGCCGCTTCCACCTTGCGCCCGCCGGTGTGGGCCAGGCCGGTGCGGATGCAGCTTTCCTCGAAGCGCCGGCACAGGTCGTCGATGATGCCCACTTCGCCGGCACGCAGGCGGCGGGCCACTTCTTCGGCCAGGCCCAGCGTCCAGTCCACCACATGAACGGCCGTGCTGGCCACCGGGCTGCCTTCGCCGGCCGCTGCCACGGGGGCGGCTTCCGGTTCGCGCAGTTCGGCCGGCAGGTCGCCCACCTCTACCTGCTGGCCCGGTGCCATCACGGTAATCCACTGACACAGGTTTTCCAGCTCGCGCACATTGCCGGTGAAGCTGTGGAACTTGATCACCTCCATCGCCGCATCGGTCAGCCGCTTCGGCTCCACCCCCAGGCTGCTGGCGCTCTTGGCCAGGAAATGGCGGGTCAGCAGCGGAATGTCTTCGCGCCGTTCGCGCAAGGGTGGCAGGCGCAGGCGAATCACGTTCAGCCGGTGGAACAGGTCTTCGCGGAACAGGCCGCGTTTGACGCGGTCTTCCAGATGCTGGTGGGTGGCGGCAATCACCCGCACATTGGCCTTGATCGGCACATGGCCGCCCACGCGGTAAAAATGGCCGTCCGACAGCACGCGCAGCAGGCGGGTTTGCAGCTCGGTGGGCATGTCGCCGATTTCATCCAGAAACAGTGTGCCGCCTTCGGCTTCTTCAAAGCGGCCACGGCGGGTGGCCAGTGCGCCGGTGAAGGCGCCTTTTTCATGGCCGAACAGTTCCGATTCCAGCAGGTCTTTTGGAATGGCGGCGGTGTTCAGGGCGATGAAGGGCTTGCTGGCACGCACCGAGTGGCGGTGCAGCGCTTCGGCCACCCTTTCCTTGCCGGTGCCGGATTCACCGGTAATCAGCACGGTGACATGCGATTGCGACAGCCGGCCAATGGCGCGGAACACGTCCTGCATGGCCGGAGCCTGGCCTAGCAGCACCGGCATGGCTTCCACGCCGCCACTGGCTTCGATCTGGCTATTGCTCTCGGCCAGCGCCCGTTCGATCAGCTGCACGGCCTGGTCGACATCAAAGGGCTTGGGCAAGTATTCGAAAGCCCCGCCCTGGAAGGCTGCCACGGCCGAGTCCAGATCAGAGTGCGCAGTCATGATGATGACCGGCAGCTGCGGGTGGTCGGCCTTGACCCGCGACAGGAATTTCAGGCCGTCCGTGCCCGGCATGCGGATATCGGAAATGATGACGCGCGGGGTG
>NZ_JAELTZ010000099.1:0-5001 GCF_016429115.1 Aquitalea sp. ASV15
CCCATGCAGCGCGGCGGCCAGCCGCAGGAGGTGGCCGCCGCCATCGTCTGGCTGCTGTCCGATGCCGCCAGCTTTTGCACCGGCAGCATTCTGGATGTGTCCGGCGGACGCTGATCAGTGCGATGCCACCGGCTTCGCTGCTGCTGTTGGCGGGCCGGGCACGACAAATACCCGGCCCGGTAGTTTGAACTGGCGCAGCTTGAGCAGGGCCAGCGGACCTTCTCCCGTGGTGGTGCGCAGGATATAGCGCGCCGTCAGTCCGTCAGGCAGGGCAATGTCCAGCTGGTAGCGTGCCGGGTCCAGTTGTTCCACCCGCGCCTGCTCCAGCAAGCGGATCAAGCCCCAGCGTCCGTTAAAGTCGAGCGCCTGGCGGGTGCCACTCTGTTGCGATTCCCATAACAGCCGGGCCCCAGCCTGTTGACCATCCCCTGGCCAGTGCAGCGGGCTCCAGCTTTCCCGCTGATTGAAATAAGACAGGCTCTGGCCATCGAATTCCAGCGTGGTGCGCACCAGTCCGGGCATGGCAATCGGCTTCAGTTCAAAGGCATAGCTGGGGCTGCCCGGCGTATCCCAGCGGCTGGCCAGACGGCTGAGGGTATTGATGGCATTGAGAAAGTCCGCATCGAATGGCGCCATATTGCTGAGGGTGGGATTGGGTAGCCACTGGTCGCCTTCTTGCACCAGTGCGCCAGCCAGGCTATTGGCCAGAAAGCTGGCAATGCTGCCTTGTTCCGGGGCCAGGTAGCGTCCCAGTGCGGGCAGGGAGGCTTCCTGTTCGCCGCGGCTGAAAGGGAAGCGGCCATTCATTTCGCTGCCCCAGGGCAGCAGGATGCTGCGCCGCCATAGATCGTTCAGTTCGGCGGCGGCGGGCAGGATCACCACGCTGCCGGCATTGTCCAGCGGGCTGACAAACAATTGCTGGGCAAATCCGGCCCATTGCGCCCCCAGGCTGGCCGCCAGCAGCGCCGCGTATTGCTGGCCGTCGCTCAGCGGATTCTGCTGCCCCTTGAACAGGGTTTGCGCCAGCTGGCGGGCTGCCGCATCCGGATTGGCGGCATTGGCCAGTTGCTGCAGTTTCAGCCGTACGGCGCTGACGCTGTCGAGATAGCGGGCCAGACTCACCGTGCTGTGCACCGCGCCTGCCGTACCCTCGTTTTCGGCACCTGTCAGCAGCAAGAGCGGGCCAAAGGCGCGGGCCAAGGGATCATCCTGTCCCAGACCGCTGGGGGCCGGGCTTTTCTTGTCGGTTTTGCCCACCAGTTGCCGGGTTTTGTCCAGCAGATTGCTGGCCAGCGATTGTTGCGCCGCCCCGGCCTGGCCCTGGTATTGCAGCAGCGTCATCACGGCCTGCAAGGGCGAGCGTTGCGGGTCGCTCAAGACACTCAGCTGCTCCACCGAGGCGGATAGCGAGGAGGTATTCTGCCAGCGCAAGCCATTCAGATAGCGCTGCCAGGCACTGGCGTAATCGGCGAAATAGCGTTGCAGCAACTTGGCCTTGAGCGCCGCGCCGTCGCTGCGCGCCGCTTCGGCACCCAGCACCCACAAGGCTTCGCCCCCCTGTTTGGGATCGGCCTTGTCGATGGCCTCGCGCACATAGCCTTCCCAGGCTTCGCGGGTATATTCGCCAGGCAGGCTGCCGGGCAAGACAAACAGGCCGCGGCTATCCACCCCTGGCAGCAGGCTGGCTGCGCTGCGCGCAGGATACTTGGCGGCGGCGGTTTCCATCAGCTTGCGATACAGCGCCGCATCACCATGTTCCACCCCGTCCAGCGACAGCAGCGTCTGCCGGGCTGATTCCACCAGCCCGGCATCGGCCGGCAGGCGCCAGCCCGGCTGTGCCGCCAGGTGGCTGCTGTAAAAGCGCAGGATCTGCGCGCGTGGCCCGCTGGCCTGGCCTGCGGCCTGCAGCAGCTGTGCGGTAAGGAAGCCCGGCTCGGTACGGGCCGGCTGGTCCAGCATCAGATAGGCTTTCAGGCTGGCATAGGCTTGCTGCTGCGCCGGTTCGCGCGCGGCATCTTCCCCGGATAAGGGCAGGCCATTCACCGCCTGCAATACTTGCTGCATATTGCGCTGCACTGGCTGCACAACCCAGCGTTGCGCTGCCCGGCCATAGCCGGCCAGCAGGCGTGGCTCTATGGCCGCAGCCTGGTCCAGTCCCAGCCGCAGCCAGCCGCTCTGCTGCTGTGCCTGTTGCAGAGCATGGATATCCTCCTGTAGCGCCAGCAAGGCCGGGATGGCGCGCTGGACGGTAGCGGCTTGCCGCAGCGCCTGCAGGTGTTGTGTGGCATTGGCCAGGCGGTGTTGCTGCTGCACGAATACCAGTAGCATGCTCAATAACAGGCCCAGGCCAAGCACTGCGCATAGCCAGCCCAGCGCATCACCCGGCGACAGCCGGTGGCGGCGCGCTGTCTGCTCGCGCAGCAGCTGTGCCAGCTGGCCGGGCAGGCGGGTGGCCTGCCCGGCGACCCAGCTCAGCCCGCTCAGCTTTTGCCCGGGCGGCAGGTGGCGGCTGATCTCGGCCAGCTGCTGCGCCAGCTGCTCAAGCACCCTGGGCTGGCCCAAGGCTTCGGACAAGCGCAAGCGTGCGGTGTCCGCCGGGGACTGCAAGACATCGGCCTGGCCCTCTACCGCCAGTTGCCAGGCCAACTGCTGCAGCTGGCGGGTGGTGGTGGCCGCCTGGCTGGCATCGTCCAGTTCCAGCACTACACCGGCCTCCGGGGCCGGCCAGCCACTCAGGGCCAGGCCGAGCGGCAAGCGCCACCCGCTGCGCCGGTTGAAGTCGAGCAAGCGCTGCAAGGCCGCATCGCCAACCTTGGGCAGCGCCTGGCCGCATTGCATGACCAGCGCATCCAGCGGCTGCCGCCAGCGGCCACGCAGTCGTTGTAGCACCCGGTCATCCCTGCTCTGGTCGGCGTCCACATAGAACACACTGTCCGTGTCCTGCCAGGGGGGCGGGTGCTCGGCATTGGCCGACAGCAGGCCGGATGAGTCAGGTGGCTCTGCGCGTAATACACCCACCCACGGTTTGATACCCCACCATTTGCGGGTGTAGTTCTGCTGCATGTATTGGCGTGGACTGAGCCACTCTCCCTGGGCGGGAGAGGCAAATCCTTGCGCGGCTGTTCTGCCGCTTAATTGGCTCGCAGTGAGGGCATGCCGCTCGGCCAGTCCAAGCCACAGGTATACCACCACGCCCGGAATACTCAGCACCCCTATGCTCAGGCAGATGCTCCATGCTACCCGGTCCGGTTTGTCGGTATAGAATCCGCCGAGATAGAGGTTGGCAATCAGCAGCAAGGCCATGCATAACAGCATCAGCGACAGCGCCAGTACCGCAGTCCAGATGCGTAATTTTCCTGTTGGTTTCAGAAGGGATGAATTCATTGAAATAATCCTTGAGACAGCTGATTGGCGAGTACCTGGCCGTGATCAACCATGGGCACTGCCCTGGCCAATCACGATGATGCGTGGCTTGGGCTGGCACTGGCAGTGACATAAGTCATCTTGCAGCGCTATGCGTTTGCCATGACTAAACATGACATGGCGCTCGCCCACGCAAACAATGCGGCCGGTGCTGTGGCAAGCGGGACAACTGACCGGATCGTGTTCGCACGCCAGCTTTTTGCCATGGATCAGGCCGGGGCCAGAGGCATGCACCGTGCCGCCAGCCGTGGTTTTGTCACCGTCTACGGCAATCAGTCGTTGCATGGTTTGCCTTTCTCGCTCAGAGGTGCTGGCGTGACAACGCCAAGCCAGTCCTGTTTGTCTTCTGTGGCCAGCCAGGCAGTGGCGCTGGCATTGATCTGCGTCTGATCCATGGCACGCAGCAAGGTTACCCAGGCTTGCAGCGGGCCTGGATCTCCCCAGTAGGCCTGTTGCGGCTGTTCCAGCAAGGGCCAGCTGGCATTTTCCAGCAGGGCATTGGCCTGATCGCTGGCCGACAGATAGCTAGCGGGAGCCTCTTTCAGTGCCGCATTGCCCTGTGCCCGCGCTACCGAATGATTACCGGATAACGGCACTGGGCGATGCAGCCGGAATGCGCCACCATGGCGACTGAGCATGATGGCGAATGCGGCTTCCCCTGCAGGCACGCTGCGGCTGTCATCGGGGGCTGGACAGTGCAGACCCAGGCAGACAATGGCTTTGACAGACCGGGTTTCATCGTGCAGCCGGTCGATGATGTATTCCAGCATTGCGATCCCCCCTTCCAGTTGCGGTTGTGGCGGCAGGTTCAGGCCGTGTCGCTGCAAGTGCAGGCGTAGTGCCGACCAGTCCTCGGCACGACCGCACCAGGCAAAGCCGCTGGGGTGAACGGGGCTGTCATGCAGCCATGTTGCCAGCGTTTTGGCGAAGGCTGACAACATGTCCTCCCGCCGCTGCTGCTGCGCGGCCGCTGCGGCTGACACGACGTCGGCCAACCTTAATACCCCCTCCGCGGCACGGGGGGGCGCAGTGTGCAAACCGCGTGCCAGCATGTCGCGGCGTTGGACGTCGCCGCATACTGGCCCCCATAGCAGGGACTGATGCACGCAGGCACTTTCCTGACGACAAGCCAGCCACCAGCCATGGTGTTGGGCCTGGGCGTGTTGCTGGACATTGGCAAACAGCTGCCACAAGGCATACCAGGCCCAGCGCAACGACACCGCCAGCCCTGCCAGCAAGCATCCGGGCATCAGGGCATACCACCAGAACCGTTCCTGCTGGCTTGCTGCTGGCGTGCTCTGGCTGAACCGCAGCAAGGTAAGCAGGGCATCACCCAGCACCAGCAGCACACTCAACACAATCCAGCGCCATGGCCGTGGTGGGCTGACCGCTGCAATCGGGGGGTAAACCGGCTCGCTGGCATGCTGCTGCGCCGCCTCCATCGTGCAATGCATCAGCCACCCCCTTCTTGCCCGGCCCATTCCGTCGGCTGTGCCTGCACCGCGGCTGGCGGCGCACAGGCGGCAGCGCTCTTTTGCAAGGCGTTCAGGTAGCGTTTGTTGGTGAGGTCATCGTACA
>NZ_JAELTZ010000009.1:0-117071 GCF_016429115.1 Aquitalea sp. ASV15
CCCAGGGATGCAGGCTGCGCACCAGGCGCATCACCATGGCAAAGCCGGGTGGCGCATGGCCCAGCGACAGCGGCAGCAACAGATAGAGCAGGCAGAGCAGCTCCAGGCCGGGCAACAGCACGCCGGTGAGCAGGATGAGCAGCGCCACCGGCTGCATCTGCTGCTGGGCCAGCTGCCAGGCGGTGCCGAGCAAGGTGGTGGCGGTGCGCACGCCACCGGCCTCCAGGCCGACCACGGGAAAGACATTGGCCAGGATAAAGACCAGCAGTCCGGCCAGCACCAGTGGCAGGGAGGTGGCGGGGGGATAGCCGGGGCGGGGCCGCAGCTGGCAGCCGCAGCGGCAGCAGCAGACGGCTTGCCCGGCCGTGGCGGGGGCGGTCTGCAGCAGGTCGCATTCGTGGCAGGCCAGTAGTGCTGCGTCTGCCAGGGGGGCGGGAGTGTTGATCATGACGGGCTATTGTACAAGCGGCCATGCGCTGCCAACAGCCCGGGCTGCAAGCGCGGCCTTGCGCTGCGCGGTGAAATGCCACCACGGCAGGGCTTCGTCCTGCTGCAGGTAATGGGCGACCGCGATAAACACATCCAGCACGCAAGGGTCATGCCGGACACCGGTTTGCTGGCACAGGGCCTGGTAAAGCATATAGGGATCGGCCTGGCGCAACGATTGCGGGCTGTGATACCCGAGCAGGTGAAAATCTGCCGCCATGGCCGGCCCGACATTAGGCAGCTGCAGCAGATCAACCGCTGCGCTGGCTGGCGGGCAGCGTGCAGGATGCATGCCGCTTCTCCTCTGGACAATGCTTGCATCTTAAATCAGCAGCGGCTGCTTGCAGGGTTTGCGCCGCGGATTTTCTTATCCTGCCTCAAGGAGGAGGCGCACACGGCTGCGGCAGAATCCGGGCTTGTCCATTCTGCCGCAGGAGAGTTTCATGAGCATCTTGTCCCCCCAGCTGAATACCAGCTATCTGTTCGATGCCCGTGGCATCGCCAAACGCTTTCGCCATGCTGCCATTTTCGCGGCGCTGGAAAGCCTGCACGATGGCGAGACCATGCGTTTCGTCAATGATCACGATCCGCTGCCCCTGCTGGAGCAGATTGGCCAGCGCTATGGCCAGCAGATCAGCTATCGCTATGTTGACCGCGTGCCGGAGATGATCGTGATCGAATTCCAGATCAGCCTGGGCCAGCAGCCGGCAGCCGCGCCTGCCAGCGCGGGCGGCTGCGGCGGTGGCGGCGGTGCTTGCGGTTGCTCCGGCCAGTGATGCCGCGGCCAACGCGCTGTCGCCTGGCTGCATGACAATGGCTGTTGCAGGGTCCGTGCATTTACCCGGCCCGACTCTGTAACAGATTGTTATAAAACCATCATTTGAATGCGGAATACAAAATACATTAAAAACAATAAATTAGCCGCAATTATGCACCAGACAATTCCATGATCATTAGCAGGCAAACGCTTTTCAATACTTGCTAACATTTCACGGCTTGTCCGTTTTGCCCTGCCCTGCCTAGACTGCCGTCACTTACTCAGTGAAAGCAGCAAATCATGCAAATGAACAAGTGGATTTCGATGATTGCCATCACCCTGGCGGCTGGCACAGCCCAGGCCAGTTCGACAACGGATGCGATTCTTGGTGGTGCAGTAGGCGGTGCAGCAGGCGCAGCAGTCGGTAATGCGGTAGGTGGCCGCAATGGCGCCATCATCGGCAGTGCGGTAGGTGGGGCCACTGGCGTGGCCATCACCACCAAGAATCAGCACGAAGACCGACCGGCAGCACCGGCGCGTGATGAAGGACGCCACCATCATCGCCACCACCATGGCCATCACCATGGGTGGGACAATCACCACTAAGCCTTCCCGCCCACAAAAAAAGACCACGCCGCCATGCGTGGTCTTTTTTCATGCTGACTGCCTGGCTCAGCCATGCAGCCAGGGTTGCAGCATGTCCCAGGCCAGCTTGCCGATCAGCACGGTGGTCAGCAGCAGGAACAGGATACGGACAAAGCCAGCGCCCTTCTTCATGGCCACCCAGGAACCGGTCATCGCGCCCAGCACATTGAAGCCCGCCATGGGAATGGCGTACTGGAACAGCACATTGCCGGTGGGAATGAAAAAGGCCAGCGCCGCCACATTGGTGGTGAGGTTGACCACCTTGGCCGCCGCCGAGGCATGCAGGAAGTCGAAGGCAAAAAAGCGGATGAACAGGAAGATCAGGAAGCTGCCGGTACCGGGACCGAACAAGCCATCATAAAAGCCGATGGCCCCGCCGATGGCCATGCCGACTGCCATTTCGCGGCGGCCTATCGTCACCGGCTTGTGCAGCTTGCCGAAGTCCTTCTTCCACAAGGTGTACATGGCCATCAACACCAGCAGCACCAGCACCAGCGGGCGAATCACCGACTTGGGAATGGCATTCACCGTGGCCGCGCCGGCAAAGGACATGATAAAGGCAGTGATGGCCGCCGGAATCACCAGCTTCCACGGCAGGCGCACGCGCTGCAGATAAGAGCGGGTGGCCGATAAGGTGCCCACGGCCGAGGACATCTTGTTGGTGCCAAACAGCGTGGCTGCCGAGTACTGCGGCAGGAAATTGAACAGCGCCGGCGTCTGGATCAGCCCGCCGCCGCCGACGGCCGCATCGATCAAACCGGCCATGAAAGAAAAGAAACACAGAAATCCCAAGGTCAACAACATGACTGCCTCCTGATAATGCCGCCATTGTAGGGCTTGCCCTGGCTGCATGCTTGCAATACCGTATTGCAGTTTCTGCAATCAAGGCCAATTCAATGAAGCTGTTATGGGAGCTGCAGGTATTCTGCGCCGTGGTGGAACGCAAGAGCTTTGTCTCGGCGGCACGCCAGCTGGGCACCTCGCCCAGCACCGCCACCCGTGCGGTGCAGGCACTGGAGGAAAGCCTGGGCAGCAGCCTGCTGGCCCGCTCGCAAAAGCAGGTCAGCCTGACCATGGCCGGCGAAGCCTATTACGATACGGCCCGGCACATTCTGCAATTGCAGGAGGAAGTGGAAGACGACCTGGCCGCACTCGGCAGCACACCGCGCGGCTGGCTGCGCTTTTCCGCGCCCGAGGTGATGGCCAGCCATTTTCTGCCCGCCGTCCTGCAAGGGCTGGCCGAGCACAATCCGCAGCTGCGCTTTGACATTCTGTATAGCGACACCATTCTGGAGCCCATCCGCGAAAAGCTGGATTTCAGCATTCGCGGCGCCTACCCCACCTCCAGCGAACTGATCGGCTTTCCACTGTGGCCGTATCAACGCCGCCTGTACGCCAGCCCCGACTACGTCGCACGCCGCGGCCTGCCCACCCAGCCGGAACAACTCAGCGAACACGCCATCCTGATTCATGCTGCGCCACGCATACTGAAAGCCTGGAATTTTGTCTCGGACAGCCATCAGGTCAGCCTCAACCTGAATGCCAGCCACCGGGTGAGCTCCGGCAATGCGGTACTGCAGACAGCGCTGGCAGGATGGGGCGTGGCCCGCATGGGCGACTGGCTGGCCGAACCACTGGTGGCCAGCGGCCAGCTGCTGCGCTTGTGCCCGGACTATCGCATCGTCTCCAGCCGCGGCGAAGATGCGCAGATGCACGCGGTATTTGCCAGCCGGCGCATCCCGCGCAAGGCCAGACTGGTGCTGGATGCCATTCGCAGCGCGGCCCAGGCGGCCGGTTTTGGCCATCATCCCGCGCCATGATGCATGCAACAGGGCCGGCATGGCCGGCCCTGTTCACTACAGCAGACTACCCCCTGCTTACATGGCTGCGCGGTAAATGGCGCAGATCTCTTCGTGACTGGCCTGCAGCGGATTGGTAAAGCCACATGCGTCTTTCAGGGCATTGGTGGCCAGTACCGGGATATCTTGCTCTTTCACGCCCAGCTGGGTCAGGCCGGCCGGAATACCCACCGTGGCCGCCAGGGTGCGGATAGCCTGAATGGCCTCTTCCGCACTGGCTTTCACCCCCAATGCCACCCCGACATCAGCCAGCCGCGCAGCAGCCACCTTGCTGTTGAATACCTGTACATGCGGCAGCAGCACCGCATTGCACACGCCGTGCGGCAGGTCGTAGAAGCCACCCAGCTGGTGCGCCATGGCGTGTACATAACCCAGCGAAGCATTGTTGAAAGCCATGCCGGCCAGGAACTGGGCATAGGCCATCTGCTCGCGGGCTTCCATGTCCTGGCCGTTTTCCACGGCGCGCGGCAGGTAGGCCACGATCAGGCTGATGGCCTTGAGCGCGCAGGCATCGGTAATCGGCGTGGCAATGGTCGACACATAAGCCTCGATGGCATGGGTGAGCGCATCCATGCCGGTAGCGGCGGTCAGCGACGGCGGCATGCCGGCCATGGTTTCCGGGTCGTTTACCGACAGGATGGGCGTGGTGTGCTTGTCGACGATGGCCATCTTGATGTGGCGCGCCTCGTCGGTGATGATGCAAAAGCGCGTCATTTCACTGGCGGTGCCGGCCGTGGTATTGATGGCCACCAGCGGCAGCTGCGGCTTGGCCGACTTGTCCACGCCTTCGTAGTCCTGGATCTTGCCGCCATTCACCGCCACCAGCGCAATGCCCTTGGCGCAGTCGTGTGGCGAGCCACCCCCCAGAGAAATCACCACATCACACTGTTTTTCCTGCAGCAAGGCGAGGCCGGCATTGACATTGGCGCAGGTGGGATTGGGATGCACGCCGTCAAATACCACGGACTGGATATCCGCGTTTGCCAGCAGCGTGCTGACCTTCTGCGCCAGACCGGTTTTGACCAGACCGGCGTCGGTCACGATCAGCGCGCGTTTGAAACCCTGCGCCTGCATGCTGTCGACGGCCTGCTGCAGACAGCCGGCTCCCATCAGATTGACGGAAGGAATGAAGAATGCACTGATGGCCATGATGATCTCCTCGTGGTGGGTTCAAGCTATGTCTTCATCTTGGCACGACAGCGGAATGGCATATTGCGGCAGATCAAGCGCCCCAATTTGTAGTGCCGGCACTACAAATCCGCACCATAACAAGGACTTGGCGGCGCCGAACCAAAGTGAAGATGCACAGCACCGGGCATCGGAGGATAATCGGTTTTTTCCCTAGCCCGAGCTTGCCATGCAGATTCTGCACGCCCGCCACTACCCGGCCACCCCCTGGAAAAACGGCGGCGGCATTACCCGCCAGGTACTGATTTCGCCGCCGGACGCCACGCTGGACAACTTCGATTACCGCATCAGCATCGCCAGCGTGGCCAGTGACGGCGACTTCTCCCGCTTCCCCGGCATCGACCGTCAGCTTTTGCTGCTGCAGGGCGCGGCCTTGCTGTTGCAACGCGAAGACGGCAGCGAAGTGCGGCTGGATGCCTTCAGCCTGCCGCTGGCCTTTGCCGGCGAGGAAAGCATCAGCAGCCGGCTGAGCGAAGGCCCGGTCATCGACTTCAATGTCATGACCCGGCGTGGCCGCTATCTGCAACAAGTGGAAGACTTCACCCTGAACGGCGAGCGCCAGCTGCAAAGCGACGATGAAGTCCTGCTGGTACTGCTGGCGGCGGGAGCGGAGCTGGAAATCAGCCGCGAAGATGGACGCTGCTGTCGCCTGCAAGCACAGGATGCGCTGCTGCAACAATTGGCCATTGGCCTGACCCTGCGCAGCAGTGCGGCGGTGCGGGTGATCGTGGTGAGGCTGAACCGGCTGTCGGCCGGATGAATTACCTGGCCCACCTGCAGCTGGCCCCGGACGATGCCAGCGCCCGTGTCGGCAATCTGCTGGGGGACTTCATCAAGCCGGCCCATGCCGGCCACCTGCCGCCAAGCCTGCAGCAAGGCATGGCGCTACACCGGCAGATCGACAGCTATACCGACAGTCATCCGCTGGTATTGCAAAGCAAGACACGCATTGCCGCAGAACGGCGGCGTTATGCCGGCATTCTGGTGGATATTTTTTACGACCATTTCCTGGCGCGGCACTGGGACACCTTCGCCAGCCTGCCGCTGGCTGACTTCACCCGCCGCAGCTACGCCGAATTGCAGCAACACCGCCAGTGGTTGCCACCGCGCCTGCTGGACATGCTGCCACGCATGCAGGCCGAGGACTGGCTAGGGTCTTATGCAGAAACCGAAGGTATCGCCGCCGTGCTGCGCGGCTTTTCCCGCCACCGCATCCGGCGTGACAATCCGGTTGCCACCGGCATTGACGACCTGCTGCAGCAGTACAGCGCACTGGAAGCGGATTTTCTTGCCTTCTATCCGCAACTGCAGCAAGCCGTGGCACAACGCATTGGCCTAGCGATGCAGTAGGTCGGCGTTGTTCTGGATCAGCTCGACAAACAGCTGCTCCACCCCTTCCCACATGATCTGCACACCCAGACACATCAGGATGAAGGCCGACAGCCGCAGAAACACCACCGAGCCGGTCTGCCCCAGATAGCCCAGCAGCTTGTCGGCATGGCGGTAGCACATATACACCAGCACCGACAGCGACAACACAGCGGCCAGGCTGGCCATCGGCACCAGCATGTACTTGATCATCGGTTTGCCGGTCACGGTCAGCGATGCGCCCACGGTGATCGACACCGAAATCGACCCCGGCCCCACCGTCAAGGGAAAGGTCAGCGGATAAAAAGCCCGCTGCTTGAGCTCGTCGCGGTTTTCCTGCCGTACCGGTTCGCTGGAAGGCTGGGTACTCTCGGCCGGGTTGTCATTCAGCATGCGCCAGGCCGCCAGCGAAATCAGCAGGCCGCCGGACAACTGCACCACTGGCAGCGACACGCCGAAAAATTCCAGCACGAAACTGCCCACATACATGCTGCCCAGCAATAGCAGAAAGCAGTACATGGCAATGCGCCGCGCCAGGAAAGCGCGCTGCTGCTTGCTGTTGCGCGCCGTCATGGAAATAAAGATGGGCACCAGTCCGGGGGGATTGATGATGGGCAGCAGGGCTGCCAGCACAAACAGATACTTGCTGAAAAAAAGTGACATCAAGGCCATATTATTGTTCTCCGGGTATGCACCCTCAGTGCGGTGACGGGGTCTGCCTGTGGCGGCGCTGCGCCGATTGTAGCGTGCCGGCGCGGCAGGCACAGCATTGCCTGACAGCCCCGGCGGCACACACGACAACGGCCCGGTCAGGCCGGGCCGTTGCAGGGCTGGCAAGGTCAGTGATCAGCTGGTGGTTTGCTGCGCCAGCCGGCCATCAGCCCGCTCGTCGCGCTTGAGCTGGGCGTGCGCCTCGGCCAGTGCGATCTTGTCCAGCGCAATCAGCTTGCTGCCGTGCTTCCATTTGTAGCCCAGCCACAGCAACAGGAACAGCGGAATGCCGATATAGGTGGCGACAATACCGTTCCAGTCCACCTTGGCACTGGTGAAGGCAGCATAGTTCTGCCCCAGCATGATCAGCATGCACAAGGCAAAGGCAAACAGCGGCCCCAGCGGGAACCAGCGCGCCTTGTAGGGCAGGTCACCCAGATCATAGCCCTGCTTCACATAGGCACGGCGGAAGCGGTAATGGCAGATGGCAATGCCCAGCCAGGCGATGAAACCGGTCATGCCGGAAGAATTCAGCAGCCACAGGTAGACGGCATTGCTTTCAAACAGCGAGGTCAGGAAACACAGGCCGGCAATCACCGTGGTGGCATACAGCGCATTGCGCGGCACGCCGCTGCCCGACAGCTGGCCGAACCAGGCCGGTGCCATCTTGTTCTTCGCCATCACATACAGCATGCGGGTGGAGGCATACATGCCGGAATTGCCGGCCGACAGGATGGCCGACAGGATGACGGCATTCATCAGGCTGGCCGACAAGGCCAGACCCGCGCGACTGAACACCAGGGTGAAGGGGCTGGCCCCCACGTCCTGCACATCGTTCTTCAGCAGCATCGGGTCGTTATACGGCAGGATGCAGCCGATGATCAGGATGGACAGCATGTAGAACATCAGGATGCGCCAGAAAATCTGCTTCACCGCGCGCGGAATGGTCTTGGCCGGATGACTGGACTCGCCAGCGGCCACGCCGATCAGCTCGGTGCCCTGGAAGGAAAAACCGACAATCATCGACACGCTGACAAAGGCTGCCATGCCGCCGACAAAGGGGCCGTCGCCATGCATGAATACCTTCAGCCCCGGTGCATAACGGCTGTTGTCCGGATGGAACATGATGCCCCAGATCATCATGAAGCCGATGATGATGAAGGCGATGATGGTGATCACCTTGAGCATGGAGCACCAGAATTCCGCCTCGCCAAAGCCCTTTACCGAGAAGTAGTTGAGGGCAAAGATGATGGCCAGGAACAACGCGCTCCACACCACGCCGGGTACGTGGGGAAACCAGTAATGCATCACGATGGATGCGGCGGCCAGTTCCACGGCAATGGTCACCGCCCAGTTATACCAGTAGTTCCAGCCCTGGGCGAAACCAAAGGAATGGTCAACGAAGCGCGAGCCATACACCTGGAAAGAACCGGACACCGGCATGAAGGCCGCCATCTCGCCCAGGCTGGTCATCAGGAAGTACACCATCAGCCCGATCAGGGCATACGACAGCAAGGCACCACCGGGGCCGGAAGTGGCTACCGTGGCCCCGGAGGCCAGAAACAGGCCGGTGCCGATGGAGCCGCCAATGGCGATCATGGACAGGTGGCGCGCCTGCAGGCTGCGCCGTAGTCCTTCGCCCTCTCGATTATTTTCCATAGTCTGTCCTACTGCAGAGTTTCCAACTGGTGCTCCCCTTTGCTGATGCAAAATATCAGCAAAGGGTAATGATCGAAACCGTACAGGATGTCAGCAGAGAACAGAATAATCCAGCCTATTTTTGTATTGAATTGTAAGAATATGAATGGTGAATTTTCTTTTGATGACAAAAGTCAAACAATCAGCCGCTGTCATGCGGCCGCAACGCCCCTGAGCAGCCCCCCCGCTCCAGACCGGCCTGGCCGAGGCAGCCGCTGGCCACCACCCACCTGACAGGCAGCACCGCCCTACCTGCCGGCATCCCCTGCCGACCGGGCAATTCAGCAGCAAGCGCCTGCCGGACTGCGTGTCTTGCAACAGGCGGCAGCTGCGCTAAGCTGCGGATGCATAAGTGTTTTTAGCCATTGCAACAGCACGACAAGGGGGCAAGGCAATTACGACTACATTTCTACTGACAAATCAGCCATTTAGCCGTATAATGCGCCCTGCCTCCTTCCGGACCGTTCCCCAGCACGGGGTTCAATCCGTCTGCCTTGCCTTGGTAACGGCACATTTTTACTGTGTGCTACCTGTCTTACCTGCTTGGTTATCGATAGAAGCAATCTGTTATCACAGATCGTGCGGCGCTCCGTGAGGGACTGCCGCATGGGCTATTGGCCCACCCGTTACACTGAAAGGAATCGTTAATGTCCAAAGAAGACATGATCGAGCTGCAAGGCGTTGTCATTGAAATGCTGCCGGAATCGCGCTTCCGCGTGCGTCTGGACAACAATGTGGAAATCCTGGCCTATGGCTCGGGCAAGATGAAGATGCACCGTATTCGCGTACTGGTTGGCGACCGCGTGACCGTGGAAATGTCTCCCTACGACCTGACCAAGGGTCGCATCAACTTCCGTCATCCGACCGCTCCGGTTGGCGGCGGCGCACCGCACCACTTCAAGCGTCGTTGATTAGCTGAGCCCCCTCGCGGCCACTCAGCCCACCTGTGGGTCGCGTAGTCAGTTACTGCCTTGCCCGCCGGCCGTTCGGCCCGGCAACATATTGCAGCACACTGCCCCGGAAGTGATGACCACCCGGTCCATCGCTTTGCGGCAGGTGACCGCTTGACGGCTGCCCGGCCGCCGGACCCTTGTCCCGGCCTTCAGCCGCCTGCTCCCTCCCTTTGCGCACCGCAGCAATCAATCGCTATTCATTTACCGTAAAATCCGGTTAAATCCATAACAATGATTTACAAATAACTGATTTATCGATTTTTCCACTGGCAAGAATGCATGACACCTGCTTAGATTGAGACATACACTTCTGAACAGTGCGTCAGCCATGACCATCCAGATTCCAAGACAAATCCTGCTTGCTGAAGACAGTAGCAGTCAGCGCAGCCTGCTCAAGGCGCTCTGCCTGCAAATACCCAATACCGTGGTGCACGAGGCTGCCGACGGCAGCTGGGCTTTTCAGCTCAGTCGCAAGATTCCCAAACTGGACCTGGTCATCACCGATCTGAACATGCCGGGCATGGATGGCATCGAACTGGTGGAACAGCTGTCGCGCCAGCCGCACATTCCCTCACTACTGCTGATCAGCGGCCACTCGCCGGAACTGCTGTCCAACAGCGTGCGTGCCGCCCAGGAGCTGGGTTTTACCGGCATCGGCCACCTGGCCAAGCCCATCGATGATGATCTGTTCCTGACCGAAATCACCCGCCTGCTGGATGTGCAGCAGGACATCGGCGACAGCAAGAGCAGCCTGCCGCTGATCGACATCATCACCGGGCTGGCCCACAACCAGTTTTGCGCCTTTTACCAGCCGATTTACGATCTGCGCCAGGGCCGTGCGGTGCAGATCGAGGCGCTGGCACGCTGGCGTCACCCGCAGCAAGGCATACTGGGGCCCAACCAGTTCATCGGCATGCTGGAACACGAAGGCTTTATCTCGCTGCTGACCAACCGCATCGTGCAAACCAGCCTGGACATGCTGATCCGCGAGCCCAACATGCAGCAGCTGCGGCTGTCGATCAATCTGTCACGCCGGCTGCTGGATGACCGCGAGTTTCTCGACTGGCTGGTCGAGCAGGTGACATCGCGCGGGCTGGCTTTCGACCGCATCGTGCTGGAAATCACCGAAACCATGGCCTTCACCAATTTCGGCCACACCCTGGCCACCCTGCTGCGGCTGCGCATGCGTGGTTTCGAATTGTCGCTGGATGATTTTGGCACCGGCCATACCACGCTGGAACACATCAAGAACCTGCCGCTGACCGAGCTGAAGTTCGACCGCATCCTGATCAAGGACATCCACCGCGACGCGCGTAGCCAGAGCATCATTTCCGGCATGGCCAACATCGCCCGCGAACTGGGCCTGCGCATGGTGGCAGAGGGTATCGACAACACCCAGGACCTGGACTACCTGTGCGCCCAGCACCCGGACATCGAGCTGCAGGGCTTTCTGCTGTGCCGGCCAGTACCGGCCGATGAACTGGGCAAGCACATCCTCCCCAGCTGCCAGCATAGCCGGCGCGCCTGAGCAGCCCGCTGCTGCGGCACCTCAATCGGCGATCTTGCCACGCAGGGCCTTGATGCCGCTGCGCCGGGACTTTCCCTCCAGCCGTCGCTGGCGTGAGCCATAAGTCGGCTTGGTCGCATGCCTGGCCTTGGGCACATGCGCCGCCGCATCCACCATGGCCTGCAAGCGCGCCAGCGCATCAGCCCGGTTCAGCTCCTGTGTGCGGTGCTGCTGCGCCTTGATGATGATGATGCCCTCCTTGCTCAGGCGGGCATCGCCCAGCGCCAACAGCCGCAACTTGACGCGCTCGGGCAGGCTGGAAGCCATGACATCGAAACGCAGGTGAATGGCCGACGACACCTTGTTGACGTTCTGGCCACCCGCCCCCTGGGCGCGGATAGCAGTCAGCTCGACCTGCTGCGGGTCTATGCGGCAATCTTCACGCGCCATGCGGCTATACAGCCAGCGCCTGCAGCACCTCGGCACTGCTGCGCACCCGCCCCAATCGCGGGAAGATATGCTGTACGGAAAACTGGTGGCACTCCAGCAGCGGGCAGCTCATGGCATCTTCCGCCAGCACCACGGCATAGCCACGCTCCCAGGCGGCGCGTGCCGTCGAATCCACCCCGATATGGGTGGAGATCCCGGCCAGCACTACGGTCTGCACGCCGCGCCGGCGCAGCTGCAAATCCAGCTCGGTGCCGTAAAAGGCATTCCACTGCCGCTTGATGATCTGGATGTCCGTGGCCGCCACCTCCAGTTCGGCCGGCTGCTGCAGCCAGTTGTCCGGCACCGGGGTGGATGGCGGCTGCAGGTCGGTCGGCAGCTTCAGCGCATCGCCGCCATCGGCCGACCAGCCCACCCGCACCAGCACCACCGGTGCCGCGGCGGCACGAAACGCCCGCGCCAGTGCCGCCGAGCGCTCCAGTACCTGCTCGGTGTCATAGGGTTGTTTGGCAAAACCGAGAATGCCCTGCTGCAGGTCGATCAGGATCAGGGCGGTGGTGGCGGGATCAAAACGGTCCGGCATGGCAGTCCTCAAACAGTGACAAGACAGGCTCCGACAATACTACTGCCAGTGCCGCTTCAACAAGAAAAATGGCGAAACGCCGCAGCGTTCCGCCATGTTCCACGACCGGTCCAGCCAGACCGGGTTGGTGTGCGACATCAATCCGGCAGGGCGACCTTGCCATCCTTGCTGAACTGGTAGTCCTTGAACACATGTTCGGCGCTGAGGATCTGGTAGCTGCCATCCTCGTTGCGGCGGGTGGTGTCTTTCAGACGATAGGTGTACTGACCGCAGGTCCAGCAATCGAAATTGCGCATGTGGGTGCACAGACAGGTCTTGTCCATCACCTTGATGCGGCGTTCGCCCGGATGGGCCGCCACTTCGCGGTTATAGGCCTGGATGTAGGCACAGCTGCCATTGGCATCCAGCAGATAGCCGTAAGCCTCGCAATTGGGACGAATGCCGTCGCCAATGGCCGGGCAGGACTTGATCATGCGCATCGGGTAGCCGGTGGGCGACAGCTGGTTGACTTCGATATCGTCTTCCGTTGCCTTGAAGTATTCCTGCTGCACTTTTTCCGGCAGGCCGCATTCGCGGGTAACGGTAAAGCGGGTGGCCACCTGCACGGCACTGGCACCGTTTTCCAGGAAGCCCACGGCATCGCTGCCGGTAAAGATGCCGCCAGCCGGAATCAGCGGAATATCCAGCTGTTCGGCCTGCATCCAGGCGTGGATCTCGGCCACGATGGTGGCCAGATCATACTGCGCCCAGTCCATGCCGAAACCCAGGTGACCGCCAGCCAGCGGGCCTTCCACCACCACGTAGTCCGGCAGGCGGCCGGTACGGGCGGACTTTTTCAGGAACAGCTGCAAGGCGCGCAAGGACGAAACAATGATGCCCAGCTTTACATCACGAAAACGCGGGTGGTCCTCGATCAGCGCAAACGAACCCAGATGCAGGCCGGCGGCCAGGGTGATGCCGTCGATGCCGGCATCCATGGCGGTTTGCATGCGTACGCGCAAGGTTTCCTTGGGCGCATTCATGGTGAGCTTTTCCATGCAGTTGATGAAAATCAGCCCATCGCCCTTTTTGGCTTCCATGGCGGAGCCAACGTGCATTTTGGTGGCTTCAGCCAGGATGTCCAGGTCAAACTTCACCACGGACTTGTCGGCATTTTCCACATTGAATTTGTACTGCTTGAGCTTGTCCTTGACGAACTTGGTATTGAAGCGGCGGTCAGTGACCGTCGGCACCATGGCATCGGAAATATGACCGATGCCGCCCAGACGGGCCGCTTCCAGCGACAGGGCCACGGTGGAGATATCCACACCCATGCCGCCGACCATGATGGGAACCAGCTCTTGCTTGCCCAGACGCAGGCGGAAATCGTCAACACACTTCATTTTGATGAACCTCAGTTTGGCTGGGCGGCATTATCCCCCATCCCTTTGCACAAAATCCATTTTTTTAGAGTTTTTGCTCGCAGCCAAGGTAAGTCGGGCGGACCAGCGGGCCGTAGTGGCCTCCACTCAAGCATACAAGGCTTTTGTTACCGTGACGCTCCCGCCTCAGCCCCCGGCCAGCGGCAGACGGTCACGGGTGTCCTTCACGGTTTTCAGCACGATGAAGGAACAGATATCGCGCATGCCAGGCACCTTGTTCAGCTTGTCGACGATGAAATCGGAAAACGCCGGCAGGCTGCGACAGCGCACATGCAGGATGTAATTGCAGGGCCCGGCCACCACATGGGCCGCGGTCACCTCCTCGAAGGCCTGCATCTGCAGCAAGAACTCGCCATGCCAGTCATCGCGGCTGCGATCCAGCGACACCTGCACGATGGCCTCCAGCTCGAAGCCCAGCGCCACCGCATCCAGTTCGGCGTGGTAGCCACGAATCAGCCCTCCCTCCTCCAGCGTGCGTACCCGGCGCAGACAAGCCGAGGGTGACAGCGCCACCTGGTCGGCCAGGTCCTGATTGCTGAGCCGGCCGTTGTGCTGCAGCGCGGAAAGAATCCGCATATCAATGGCATCCAGCTGCATTTGCAACTTCCTTTCTTACTCAATCATTCCTGTCGAATATTCTGCGAAATATTACCAATTCACAAGTTGAACTTGCAATTTTTCAAAACAATCACGGTGCTAACATGAATTGCCCAATCCATGGAGAGCAGCATGCTGTATGACATCAGCCCGCCATTGCATGCCGGCATGCCGGTGTGGCCGGGAGATACCGCGCTACAGGAAAGCCCGGCCTGGCAGCTGGATGCACACTGCCCGGTCAATGTGGCCCGGCTGACCCTGTCCCCCCACAGCGGCGCCCATGCCGATGCCCCGCTGCATTATCAGGCGGACGGCCTAGCCATCGGCCTGGTCGGGCTGGATGCCTATCTTGGCCCCTGCCGCGTGGTGCACTGCCTGGATGCAGCGCCACTACTGAGCCTGGCCAGACTGCAGCAGGCGCTGGCAGACCAGCCGGCCCCGCTGCCACCACGGCTGCTGATCCGCAGTTACCGGCAGTTTCCCCAACAATGGGACCCGGCATTCTGCGCGCTGGACCCGGCACTGATTGACTGGCTGGGCCAGCAGGGTGTGCGGCTGATCGGGGTGGACAGCGCCTCGCTGGATGCGGCAGACAGCAAGACGCTGGCCGCCCATCACGCAGTCGCCCGCCACGGCATGGCCATTCTGGAAAACCTCTACCTGGACGAGATAGCAGCAGGCGACTACGAGCTGATTGCCCTGCCACTGAAACTGATCAATCTGGATGCCAGCCCGGTACGCGCCGTGCTGCGCACCATCCCTTCCCCGACAACCAGCACCACCACCGCAAGGAGAGACTGATGCTCACCCGTGAAGACTGCCTGGCCGCCGACCGCCAGGATCAACTGGCCGCCCTGCGCCAGCAATTTGCCCTGCCGGAAAACGTGATCTATCTGGATGGCAATTCACTGGGCGTACTGCCCACCAGCGCCGAGGCGCGCAGCCTGCAGGTATTGCGCCAGGAATGGGGCGAGGGCCTGATCCGCAGCTGGAACACTGCCGGCTGGTTCGAGCTGCCGCGCCGGCTGGGCAACAAGCTGGCCGGATTGATCGGAGCCGGCAGCGACGAAGTGGTGATCACCGATACCACTTCACTGAACATTTTCAAGGCGCTGGCGGCCGCCATCCGCATCCAGCAAGCCAGTGCACCGCAGCGCAAGGTGATTGTCTCTGAGCGCGACAACTTCCCCACCGACCTGTACATGATCCAGGGCATGATGGACCTGCTGCAGCAGGGCTATGAAATGCGGCTGATCGACGACACGCTGTCGCTGCAACAGGCACTGGGTGACGATGTGGCGGTGCTGCTGCTGTCGCACGTCAATTACCGCACCGGTGCCATGCATGACATGGCCGCCGTCACCGCCCTGGCGCATCAGCATGGTGCACTCACCATCTGGGACCTGGCCCACGCCGCCGGTGCCGTGCCAGTGGACCTGAATGGCAGTGCCGCCGACTTTGCCGTGGGTTGCACCTACAAATACCTCAATGGCGGCCCCGGCTCACCGGCCTTCATCTGGGTGGCCCCGCGCCATCAGGATGCCTTCTGGCAGCCCCTGTCCGGCTGGTGGGGCCACTCGCGCCCGTTTGACATGGCGGTGGATTACCAGCCGGCCCAGGGCATCCGCCGTTTTCTGTGCGGCACCCAGCCCATCCTGTCGATGTCGCTGGTGGAGTGCGGACTGGACGCCACCCTGCAAACCAGCATGGCGGCACTGCGGCAAAAGTCGCTGGCGCTGACCGACCTGTTCATCCAGCTGGTGGAACAGCGCTGCAGCCAGCATCCGCTGACGCTGATCACCCCGCGCGCGCATGCACAGCGCGGCAGTCATGTCAGCTACCGCCACCCCGAGGGCTATGCGGTGATGCAGGCGCTGATCGACCGCGGCGTGATCGGTGACTACCGCGAGCCAGAGGTGCTGCGCTTTGGCATCACCCCGCTCTATCTGAGCCATGCCGATATCTGGGATGCCGTGGACATCCTGCGCGACATCCTGGACAGCGCCAGCTGGGACCAGCCGCGCTTCAAGCAGCGTCACGCGGTGACCTGAGCCCATTCCCGCCCGCCGCCCGGTGGGCGGCCTTCACCCAGCCACACACCATCACGGGAGCCGAGCGCGTCCAGGACGCCCCACGTCCAAGAGAAATGCGCCGTCCCACCAAGGAAGATAAGGAGAAGACATGAGCTTCAAACAGATCCAGCAACGCGAAAGCGGCCTGCAACGCCGGCTGAGCGGCCGGCAGATGAGCATGATCGCCATCGGCGGTGCCATTGGCACCGGCCTGTTCCTCGGCAGCAAGTTTGCCATCGGCTTTGCCGGCCCCAGTGTCTTGCTCAGCTACGCCATCGGCGGGCTGATCACCCTGCTGCTGATGGGCTGCCTGGCAGAGATGACCATCGCCCATGCCACATCCGGCTCGTTTGGCGCTTTTGCCGAACATTACATCAGCCCGCTGGCCGGCTTTCTGGTGCGCTACAGCTACTGGACCTGCATCGTCATGGCAGTGGGCACCGAAGTCACGGCAGTGGCCGAATACATGCAGTACTGGTTTCCCGACACGCCGTCGTGGATCTGGATCCTGCTGTTTTCCGGCGTGCTGATCGGCGTCAATGCCATGAGCGTCAAAGCCTTTGGCACCGTGGAATACTGGTTTTCCGCCATCAAGATCTTTGCCATCGTCGGCTTCATCCTGCTGGGGAGTTATATGGTGTGGGGCAGCGGTAATCCGGCTTATGGCACCCGGCACTTCACCGGCCATGGCGGCTTTTTCCCGCACGGCTGGTGGGGCATGTGGGTGGCGGTGGTGATTTCCATCTTCAGCTATCTGAGCGTGGAAATGATTGCCGTGGCCGCCGGTGAGGCGGAACACCCGGAGCAGGCGGTGCGCCACGCCTTTCGCGCCACCATTGTGCGCCTGCTGGTGTTTTATCTCTTGTCGCTGACCCTGATCCTGACCATCGTCCCCTGGGACGGACTGGACAAGGGCAGCAGCCCCTTTGTCACCGTGATGCAGGTGCTGGGCATTCCCTACGCCGCGGGCATTCTCAACTTTGTCGTCATCATCGCCGCGCTGTCCGCCATGAACAGCCAGCTCTACATCACCACCCGCATGATGTTCAGCCTGTCGCGCGCCGGTGATGCCCCGGCCAGCCTGGGCAAGCTGAACCCCCACGGCATTCCGCTCAACGCGCTGCTGCTGTCCACCAGCGGTATTGCGCTGGCCACCCTGCTGTTTGTGCTGTTTCCCGAGCAGGCCTTCACGCTGATGATGTCGCTGTCGATGTTTGGCGCGCTGTTTACCTGGATGATGATCTTCCTCACCCACTGGCATTTCCGCCGCCATCACCAGCGCCATGGCAGCCAGCCGCTGGCTTTCCGCCTGCCCGGCTTTCCGGTTTCCACCCTGATGGGACTGGGGCTGATGCTGGCCATCCTGCTCACCACCGCCTTCACCGATGTCTTCCGCCTGACGCTGGCCTTCGGCCTGCCCTTCCTGTTGCTGCTGGTGCTGCTATACCGCTTTGTGCGCCAGCCACGCCTGGTCAGCCAGAACTAGGCCGACGCCAGCATGCAAAAAGCCACCCCGCAGGGTGGCTTTTTGACTTGCACAGCCGAAAACCGCTCAGGCGCGCAGGCGGCGCAGCACTTCTTCCTTGCCGATCAGCGCCAGCACGGCATCCACCGACGGGGTCTGGGTGGTGCCGCACACAGGCCGTATGCATATATGTTTGCTTGCTAGTACCAATTACCAGCAGCACCGTTACATGTTTATTGGGAGTATCACCAGACGCAATTTAAGAAAACACCTCGCAATTAATAAATCCTTTAAATATTCATGACCCCAATTAGAAATAAGCCACCACCAAACACGCTAAAAAACGATACAACGCAATGTATTATCTTAAAACGCAATCAAACCACACAAGACACTCAACATTAAATAACCACCCAAATTACGCACCAACAATAATCTCATTGCTATAATACAAAATAATTGATATTTTAAAATAATCGCATAGCAATTTAATTGATAGCTCCGGCAGGCATTATCGACTCAGACAGGCAGCACAACTCAACAGCAAGCTGCCTTACTTTAAATAAAAGGTTTTATGCATGACAGGATTTACGCTCGAAAAAATCGTGCCTTGGGGTCGATCTTACCAAGAGTACGTCGACATGTTCAATCTTTCCGATGATGATCTGCAGCTACGTATTTTAGGCTGCGGCGATGGCCCTGCTGAATTCAATGCAAAGCTAACTGCGAACAACGGAAATGTTGTTTCTTTGGATCCCATATATGAATTTAATACGGAGCAGATCAGAGAAAGAATAACAAAAACCTATCATATAGTAATGAATCAGATGAACAATAACCAGTCTGACTATGTATGGAATGCAATATCATCCATTGAAAATCTTGGGCATACCCGCATGTCTGCGATGAATAATTTCTTGAACGACTTTGAACATGGGAAGCACCAAGGCAGATACGTTTCAGGGGCACTACCAGCTCTCCCCTTTACCAAAGCACAGTTTGACCTTGCCTTATCATCTCATTTTCTCTTTTTATATAGTCAGCAATTGTCAGCGGTATTTCATTTTCAAGCACTGGAAGAGGTGCTGCGAGTGGCGCGTGAGGTACGTGTATTTCCTTTACTTACCCTTGATGGCAAGCCTTCCCCACATCTTGATTATGTGACTGAACAATTTAGCGCACGCGGTTTCTGCGTCACCATAAAACGCGTATCGTATGAATTCCAGCGAGGGGGTAATGAAATGCTACAAATCGAGCCTCGTCATTAGAGACAAGCAGCAGCGGTTGCGACCGCCCAAACCCTGGTCCGCGTCAGCATGCAAAAAGCCATCCCTTGGGATGGCTTTTTGACTTACACGGCCAAGACCGCTCAGGTGCGCAGACGGCGCAGCACTTCTTCCTTGCCGATCAGCGCCAGCACCGCATCTACCGACGGGGTCTGGGTGGTGCCACATACCAGCACGCGCAGCGGCATGCCTAGCTGGCCCATCTTGATGCCTTCTTCAGCGCAGAACGGCTTGAACAGTTCGTGAATGCTTTCTGCCGTCCAGCTGTCCAGCGCTGCCAGCTTGTCGGCAAAGCGGCCCATGCGAGCCACGGCGTCGCCAGCCAGGTGCTTTTCCACATCGGCAGCAGCGGCTTCACGCTTCTTGTAGAAGTAATCCACTTCCACAGCCAGCGCGTTCAGGTCCTGGATGCGCTCTTTCACCAGCGCAATCACCTCCTCGATGGCCGGGCCGGTGCTGGTATCCACACCGGCGGCAGCCAGACGCGGGGCAATCAGCGCTGCCAGGCGGCTGTTATCGGCCGCCTTGATGTGCTGGGCATTCAGCCACAGGAATTTTTCCTGATTGAAACGGCTGGCCGAGGCGCTGACCGCTTCCAGGCTGAACCATTCGACAAACTGCTTCATGTCGAAGAATTCATCATCGCCATGGCCCCAGCCCAGACGGGCCAGGTAGTTGAGCAGCGCTTCGGGCAGGATGCCCTTGTCGGCGTAGTCCACCACGCTGACGGCGTCGCGACGCTTGGACATCTTCTGGCCGTCCTCATTCAGGATCATCGGCAGATGGCCATACACCGGCAGCGGCGCGTTCAGCGCCTTGAGGATGTTGATCTGGCGCGGGGTGTTGTTGACGTGGTCGTCACCGCGGATCACATGGGTGATCTGCATGTCCCAGTCGTCCACCACCACGCAGAAGTTATAGGTCGGACTGCCATCCGGGCGGGCGATGATCAGGTCGTCCAGCTCGGTATTGGAGAATTCGATACGGCCCTTGACCGCGTCGTCCCAAGCCACAGTGCCATCCAGCGGGGTGCGGAAGCGGATTACCGGCTCCACATCAGCCGGAATGGCCGGCAGGGTCTTGCCCTCTTCCGGACGCCAGCGGCGGTCGTAACGCGGCTTTTCACCCTTGGCTTCCTGCTCGGCGCGCATGGCTTCCAGCTCTTCCTTGCTGCAGTAGCAGCGATAGGCATGGCCGGACTCCAGCAGCTGCTGGATCACTTCCTTGTAGCGGTCGAAACGCTGGGTCTGGTAGAAGGGGCCTTCGTCATAATCCAGGCCAACCCAGTGCATGCCGTCCATGATGGCCTTGACCGACTCCGGCGTGGAGCGTTCAAGGTCGGTGTCCTCGATGCGCAGCACGAAAACGCCGTTGTTCTTGCGGGCATAAGCCCAGGAAAAGAGTGCGGTACGCACGCCACCAATATGCAGATAGCCGGTGGGGCTGGGGGCAAAGCGGGTACGGATCATGATGGAATGAGGTCCAGCCGGATGAAGAAAGGCGCTATTGTACGCCGCCAACAAAACAGCCCGCAAATGCGGGCCGGGCAAGCCTCATCCTCCAGCAGGATTCTGCTGGCTCAAATCAGCCCGCCCACGGCTGGCAGCACATCGGCCGGCAGCATCTGCGCCAGCAGCCAGAAGGCCGTGCCGGCCAGCATGGCGGCCATGCCGCAATTGAAGGCACGCAGCCGGCGCGGCGAAGCCAGCCAGCGGCGGATGGCCACGCCACTGCCCGCCCACAGCGCAATGCAGGGCAGGCCGACCACCAGGGTAATGGCAGCAAACAGCAGGCTGGCAGTCAGCGGCGGCATGTGCTGCGGCAGGAACACCACGGCAATATTGAAGCCCATCAGCCACACCTTGGGGTTAAGCCAGTTAAACAACAGGCCACCGGCAAAACCCATGGGCTGGCCGGCATCGGCCTGCTCGCCCGCCGCGCCGGCGCGGGCCATGCCCCAGGACAGCCACAGCAGATAGCTGCAACCGGCCAGCGCCAGATACAGCTGCACGCTGCTGATCAGCGCCACCAGATTACCCAGGAAGACCGTCAACACCCCCACCTGCAGCGCCAGCCCCAGCGCCATGCCCAGCATGGCCGGCAGGGTGCGGCCAAAGCCGTAATTGACGCCGGACGAGGCCAGCACCAGATTGTTTGGGCCGGGGGTGATGGACATCACCAGCAGATAAGTAACCAGGGCAACAAGATTCATGACCACTCCAGGGCAGGGCTGGCGGTGCGCAGGGCTGCCGTATTCCGGCTTGTGGCCCGACAGGCAAACCCTGTCACCGCTCCATGTTTTTGATGCTGTCATGCTACGTAAAGTCACTGGACAATAACAGATTCAGAAAAATACAATTGAGACCGTAACAGTTCGCAGCATCTAAAACTGTTATGGTCTGTTCCGGGCAGAATTGTGCCGGGCGGGCCGTCTGACAGCCATTCATCTGCCTAGCGGAGACCGACCATGAGCCAGGAGCCGCTGTATCAACAGCTGGTCAACGAGTGGATCACCCTGATCCAGAACGGTGTGGTGCGCGCCGGCGAGCGCCTGCCCTCGGTGCGCAAGGCCTGCGCCATGCACAAGGTCAGCCCCTCCACCATCCTGCTGACTTACCGCACGCTGGAAGACCGTGGTTTTATCGAAGCCAGGCCGCAATCCGGCTTCTATGTGAAGGCTGCCGCCAGCCTGCCGCTGCCACGCATGCGCCGCCAGAGCGAAGCCGCGCCTACCGGCGAAGTGGTGGACCATATCGAAACGGTGATGCGGGTGCAGACTGCGGCCGACTTCATCGACCTGTCGCTGGCCAGCCCACGCGGCAGCGACTTCTACCCCACCACCCGCTTCAAGCACATCATGGGGCGGCTATTGCGCCAGCAGCCGGAGCTGACCACCGACTACCCCTTCCCGCCCGGCTCCGAACGCCTGCGGCGGCAGATTGCCCAGCGTGCGGTCAGCTGGGGCTGTGTGCTGGCCATGGACGACATCGTCATCACCAATGGCTGCTCCGAAGCGCTGCAACTGGCCTTGCGCGCGGTGTGCAAGCCGGGTGACACGGTGGGGCTGGAATCGCCCACTTATTTTTATTTGCTGCCGCTGCTGAAAAGCCTGGGCCTGTCGGTGATCGAAATCCCCACCCACCCCAATAGCGGCCTGTCGCTGGATGCACTGGAACTGCTGTTGTCGGAAAAACGGCTGCAAGCCATTGTGGCCATGCCCACCGTGCACAATCCGCTGGGCAGCACCATGCCGCCGGAAGCCAAGCGCCGGCTGGCGCAGCTGGTCAACGACTACCGCGTGCCCTTGATCGAGGACGCGCCGCATGCCGACCTGCACTATGGCGTGCAGACGCCGGACGCGGTAAAAGCCTTCGACCGCGATGGCTGGGTGCTGTTGTGCTCCAGCTATAGCAAGACGCTGGCGCCGGGCTTTCGCATTGGCTGGATTGCCGCCGGCCGCTTTGCCCGCGAGGTATTGCAGCTGAAGTGCGCCAGCTCGCTGGGCCAGCCACGGCTGCTGGAAGAAACTCTGGCCGAGTATCTGGAAAGCGGTGGCTACGACCACCACCTGCGGCTGATCCGCCGCCATTTCATGAGCCAGATGGAGCGACTGCGCGGCACGGTGGCCAGCCGTTTTCCACAGGGCACCCGCGCCACCCTGCCCTCTGGCGGCTGCCTGCTGTGGGTGGAGCTACCCGCCGGCGTGGACACGCTGGAGCTGTTTCATGCGGCCTTGGCCGAACGCATTACCGTGGTACCGGGGGTGATGTATTCGGCACGCGGCCGTTATCGCAATTGCCTGCGCCTGTCCTGCTGCTACCCGTGGAACGAAGCCTACGAGCGGGCGCTGGTGCGGGTGGGCGAGCTGGCCTCGGGCATGGGCGACTCAGCGCTTGCCGGGCTGGGCGACTGACAAGGGCAGGCTCGCCGACATGGTCAGGACAGGTTCTGGCGGTGTCGCCGTGCCGGCCGGCAAGGGCTGCAGGATGTCCAGGTGGTGAATCCCGCCTTCCGGATTGTGATGCACCACCACCACCTTGCCGGCCTGGCCGGCCTGCAGCAGCGCGGGTTCCAGCCCCAGGTCAGCCGCCATATCCAGTAGCGTGACATTGGCGATGGCGCCGCGCTGCTCCTCGCCGGAAAAGCGCCAGTAGTTGATGCGCGACCACAGCACCAGCCCGCCACCAAACAGGCAGACCAGCAAGGCATAGCGCCCCAGCGCTAGCAGATGGCCGGGCAGCTGGTCGATGCGCACCGTCACCGGCAACAGCTGCTCGCCCCAGATCAGCAGGCAAAAAAAGGCCAGGGCCGGCAGCCACAGATACACCCACAACAGCCACCACAACACGGTGAGCAGTCGCGACAGCAGCCGCTGCAGCCAGCTCATATTGTGCGCGGCGCGAATGATCAGCACATCGGCCAGCTTTTTCATGCGCGCACACCCCGGTCCGGGCTGACCCAGCGCGCACGCTTGCCCTTACGCCGCAGTACGCCTTGCGGAAAGGCCACCACGGTGGTGCCGATATTCAGCAGCCAGTAGGCCAGCGGATACCAGATCATCCAGAAATAGTTCTTGCCCAGATCGACGTCATACTGGCTGTCCATCAGCTTGCTGGTGGCAAACTGCAGCATGCAGGTCACCCCCAGCACCACACCATGCCAGCCCGGCACAAATGGCGATTCCATCGCCGGCAGCAGGCCGGGCAACAACAGGCTGAGCAGCCAGCTGCCGATGATGAAGGCCATCACGTACGACCACACCACGCTGAGGAAATACTCGGCATACACCGGCCACATGCGGCGGTGCTTCCAGTGGCCGACAATCCAGGCATTGCGCATCAGCGCCTGGGTACCGCCCTTGGCCCAGCGCAGGCGCTGCTTCCACAGCCCGCGCAGGGTTTCCGGCATCAGGATCCACACCAGCGCACGCGGCTCGAAGCGTACATCCCAGTGCTGCAGCTGGATTTTCCAGCTGATGTCGATGTCCTCGGTCAGCATGTCGTCGCTCCAGTAGCCGGCCTGCACCACCGCCGTCTTGCGAAAGGCGGTAATCACCCCGGACACGGTAAACAGCCGGCCATAAGTGCGCTGGGCGCGCTTGATCAGCCCGATGATGGCGGTGAACTCGCCCACCTGCAGCCGGCCCAGCAAGGTGGTGCGGTTGCGGATGCGCGGATTACCGGTCACCGCCCCCACCCGGGGCGAACCCTGAAAGTGACGCATCAGCCATTTGGCCGAATAGGGATCGAGCAGCGCATCGCCATCGATGCACAGCAGGTATTCGTGACGCGCCATGGTCAGCGCCGTGTTCAGCCCCACCGCCTTGCCCTGGTTGCTGGCCTGGTGCAGCACACGCAGCCGCGGCTGCACGGCGGCCAGCTCATTCAGGATGGCGGCGGTGGCGTCCTTGCTGCCATCGTTGACGGCAATCACCTCGTAATCCGGATAGTCCAACGACAGCGCGTAGTGCAGGGTTTCGCGCACATTGTCTTCTTCGTTGTAACAGGGCACCACCACGCTGATGGGCGGATAATCCAGCGCTGGCGGCTGATCCAGCGGCGGGTCTTTGCGTTCGTAATGAAAGTAGTAATGCACTGCGCCCACCATCCACAAATAGGCCATGAACAGCGGGTAGAAAAAAGCATAGCCCAATAGCAGTGCCAGAGCGGTGGTCATGATCTGACTCCTTGCATGTGTGCAGCGACAGCGGCACAAGCAGCCGCCGCGCTGGGGACAGGTGGCCGGCGGGCCTTATTGTTCGGGGTGGCTGCGCATGGAAAAGGCCGCCTTGAAATCGGCCAGGCGTGGCTGGTCCTGGAACAGGTCGTCCGGGTAATAGGCAATGTGGCGTGCGCCAAGGGTATGCAGCTCCTCCACCACCTCGGCCATTTCCCGGGTGGGAATCGGCTGGCCGCTACGCCAGTCGCGTGCCTGCAATTCGAACACCGTGCGATCCAGCGCGCCGGGCACCGCCTTTACCTTGTCAAACAGCTGGCGCAGCCATTGCCGCGGCTGCGCGGCCTTCTCCATATAGGGCATGGCCATGATGGCCACCCGGTCGTAGTGCTGCAGCGCCGTGGCATAAGACTGGGCAAACCAGCTTTCCGTGGCCGGGTTCATCACCACCCCGGCGTAGAGATTGCGGGCGGTTTTCAGCGTGGGTTGCCAGGTGCCTACCACTTGCGCCAGCTCCAGCGTGAAATCGTCCAGCAGCTTGATCTTGCTGTCGTTCCAGCGCTGCAGGGCCGCTTCGTCCTGGCGCAGGGCCGGTAAGGAATCCGGCAGGCCCAGGGCGCGGTTGGCCGCCATGGCGGGGCCGCTGACATCTTCCACGTCGGACAGGGTGGCGTCGTCATGGAACAGCAGGCCGTCGAACTGCACCGAACGCGCCAGGTCCTGGTAAATCTCGCGGATGGTCTGGCGAGCCTCGGCCGAATACGGTGTCAGCCGGATATAGCCTTGCTGCTCCGGCAGCCCTTGCCGCCCCAGTGCCAGCACTCTTTGCTGGCGCAGCGGGTTGTCACGCGGCAGGTCGAAAGCCAGCAGTGGCATCCAGGCGTAGACACGCACGCCGACACGGGTACGCAATTGCCAGGCCGCGCGGTTGAACAGGTCGGCCCGCATCGGCAGGTGGCGATTGGGAAAGTACAGCGCCCGTGCCACGCCATCGCCTTCCGGGTTGGCAAAGGCCTGCAGATAGACCGTGCTGGCGCCCATGGCCTTGACCCGCTCCAGCAGCCGGCCCAGGTTTGCCTCCTGCCGCGCCGGATCGGGGTCGTAGATATAGTCGAGATCGACATGCATGATGCGGCTGGGCTCGGGGCGTATGCCGTCCGGCCAGGTTTCCAGCTGCTGGAACTGCCAGGCCAGGTCGGCCAGGCTCATATTGGCGTCCAGTAACAGCCGGCGCAGCCCCGCCAGCGGGGTCTGGCGGGTGTTGATGCCCTCGTCCAGGCTCATGGTCAGCGGCATGCCCAGCTCGCCGGCAATGGCCGCCGTTTCGCGGGTATAGCTGCCATAGGGCCAGACCATCACCCGCGGTGCCTGGCCCAGCCTGGCCTTGAGCAGTGTGCTGTTGCGCAGCAGATCGGCACGGATGCGCGCCCGGTAGGCTTCCGGGGTTTCATAGCTGCCCGCCAGCCAGGCCAGCGAGGTGAGGGCCGGCTCGCTATTGCCCTGCGGATTGGCCCGTTGGCCAAAATGCTCGGCATAGCTGTGGCTGGCCACCTCCACCAGGCCGCTGGCCTGCATTTCGCGGATCTGCGCCCAGCTCAGAAAGGTGCTGCGCGGCACCAGGCCATCGCCATAACGCACTTGCTCGCCATCCGCAGCCTCCAGCCAGCTTCCCACCAGCGCAATCAGCGCCGGCGCATGAAAGCTGCGCAATACCGGATAAACCTGGGTGTAGACGCTGCGGTAGCCATCATCGAAGGTCAGCAATACCGCCTTGTCCGGCAGCGGCTTCTTGCCGGCACGGTCGGCCAGCACATCCTCCACGCTGACAAACTGATAACCCTGCCCGCGCATCCATGCCATCTGCCGCACCAGGCTGCGTGCATCCACGGCGAAGGGGTCGTCACTGCGCGCATCCGGCTGCCCTACTTCGTGGTAACAGAGAATGATCAAGCGGGAGGAGTCAGCCCGCACCGGTGCAGCCAGCGCCAACAGTGCGCACAGGGCCAAGCACATCAGCAAAAACCATTGTTTCGTTTTCATCAGAACCGCCAATCGATATTCAGATAGACCTTGCTGCCAAAATCAGCCTGGCCGTCGTAGGGGTGACGTACCCGGGTGTAGCCATAGCGCAGGCTGGCCCGCTCGCCCCAGCGCCATTCCTGCTCCAGCAGCAGCCCCCATACGCCGCCACGGCCATAGCCTTGTTGCTGGTATGTGCCAAGCGTCAGCCCCAGCCGCTGATGCAGGCTGTTGTCGCAATGGCCCCACAAGCGCCAGTCCTGGGTAATGGTGAGGTCGGCTTCGCTGTCGCTGAGCGGATTGAAATACAGGACGGAAGGCGTGTCGCGATTGTGGCTGGCGGCCAGCCACAAGGTGCTGTCCAGCTTGTAGAGCGGGCCACCATACCAGCGCTCGGTCCAGCCACCACCCAGTGACTGGCGCAGATTGCCGTCGGATAGCGACAGCTGGCTCAGTTGCAGGGAAAACTGGCGGTAGTCATCCACCCGGTAACCCGCCTGCAGCTCGGCCTTGTTGCCACGGGTCTGGCTCAACCGTGCCTTGAGCGGGGTGTCGGCACTGTTCTGCTCGTAGCGGGCACCCAGAGTCCACTGGTCATCCGGCGTCCAGCTGTAGCCGGCAAAGGCGCCAGCCTGCTGCTGGCCATCCAGCCCGGCCAGCACGCCAAACTCGCCGCTGCCCTGCAGGCTACGGTATTGCAGCCCCAGCCCACCGGCTTCATAGCGGGCCGGCTCCGGCTGATCGACATAGCTGGCCCGCTGCAGCTGATGCTGGGCAAACAGCCGCCAGTGGCCAAAGGGGGAGGCATACAGCCGTGACAGGGTATCCCAGGCATTCTGCTCGCTACTGCCCTGGCCGCCAGACAGGTCGCGCCCCGCCTCCACCGTCAGCTGTGGCCGTTGCGACCAGTCGTAGCTGCGCTGCAGCTTGTCCAGCTCGGTCCAGTCCGGCCGCTGTTGCCGCAGTTCGCCCAGCAGGCTGGCCGCCTGCGGATATTCCCAGCTATCCAGCGCCACGCTGGCCAGCCCGGCACGGGCCTCGAGCGAGGCCGGATCATCCACCTGCAAGCGACGGTAAATGTCACCGGCACGGCGCGGCCAGCCGCGCTGCAAGGCCAGCGCTGCCTGGTTCTGGCGCAGTTCGGTATTGAAGGGGGCATCGCGCAGCAGCCCTGCCACTTGCTGCCAGGCGGCGCGGGTCTGGTCCTGATAGGCGGCCAGCATGGCGTCCAGCAGCATGACCCGCTGGTAATCCGGATTGAAGCTGCGCTGGCCGGCGGCATTGCTGCGCACACGCGGCGTGGCCGCACGCATGGCGGCCAGCTCGCTGCGGACGCCGGCAAAGTCATTGCTCTCCAGCAAGGCGTACACCAGCCCGCTGCGCCAGTCCAGCGCCTCGTCCGCACCGGGATTGCTACGGATGGCCGCGCGGTACAAGGGCACGGCGGCTTGCGGCTGGCGCTGTGCCAGATAGGCATCCGCCACCGCAGCAAGACCATAGGCAGACCAGGACAGACCGGGATGCGCCTGGTAGAGCTGAATCGTCTCGGCAAAGCGGCCACGCTGGGTCAGCATCTGCAAGCGGTCGTCCAGCACGTGCTGGCGCATGACGCTGTCGCCAGCGGGCAGTGCATCCATTAGCTGCTGGTTCAGCGCCAGTGCGGCATCGGTCTGGCCATGCCGCGCCATGCCGTTTTGCAGGCTTTCCTGCATGTGGCCCCAGCGGCTTAGCGTGGCGGCCTGATCCAGCTCGGCCTGGCGTAGCAGCACAGCATCGGGCTGCGCTTGCTGGCGCAGTGTAGCCATGGCTTGCACCGGCATCCCCAGCCGCAGCTGCACCTCGACCAGCAGGTTTTGCAGCGGCACATCGTCCGGATACTGGGTTTGCATGCGCTGCAGATAGGCCAGCGCCGCAGTCAGCTGCCCGGCCTGGATCAGCACATAGGCGCGCGCGCGCAGCAGCTCGCGCCCATCGCCGGCCGGCACGCTGCTCTCTGCCTGATCCAGCGTGCGACTGGCAGCCACCATCTGTCCGGCCTCGGCCTGGGCCATGGCCAGGCCGGCCGTCCAGTCGGCACGGCTCTCACGCTGCAACAGGGCCTGGTAAAGCGCTACCGCCAGCGGATAGTGCCGGGTGTCACGGGCAGCGCGGGCCAGCACGGCCAGGGTGTCGCTGCGCAAGCCAGCATGCGAGGCTGGCAGGCTGGCCAGCGCATCGGCAGGCCGGCCGCTCCAGCACAACAAGGTCAGGTAATCGTCGAGCAGGCTGCCCTGCAATGGCGCAGCGGCGCGCTGTTTTTCCAGCATGGCAAGCGCCGCAGCCGGCTCACCGGCACGGGCCTTGAGAATGGCAGCCACGTAGTCGGCTTGCTGCCACAGGGGGGTTTCCGCCATCAGGCTGCTGGCCATGCACAAGCCGAGCAGCAGGCTGGACATGCGGTTTCGCTTCATTGTTGCCACGCTTGATATTAAATATTTTATTTAAATAGTATTTAGTAAAATTTTATATCGCGGCCGCGGCATGTTCAAGTTTTAATTTGTCAATTAAGCAAATGCATCAAATAAACCGCAAGGATTTCACCCTGCCAATTGTCGCTCCAGCCCGAATCGACTATGCTCGGAACAGGCCAGATGGCGCGCCCAGACTGGCTGTCACACCCGATACACCCCAATTTGCGAGCAATGACCTCATGTGCCAGCTACTAGGCATGAACTGCAATACCCCGACCGACATCCTGTTTTCCTTCGAAGGCTTTCACCGCCGCGGCGGCCTGACCGATCACCATGCCGACGGTTGGGGCATCGCCTTTTTCGAGGGCAAGGGCTGCCGCATCTTTCTGGACGACAAGCCCTCGGTGGAATCGGCGGTCGCCCATCTGGTGCGCAACTACCCGATCAAGTCGCAAAACGTCATCGCCCACATCCGCAAAGCCACCCAGGGCGAGGTCAACCTGGCCAACACCCACCCCTTCATGCGCGAGATGTGGGGCCAGTACTGGATATTTGCCCACAACGGTGACCTGAAAACCTTCCAGCCAGAAGCCGGCTGCCACTTCAATCCGGTTGGCAGCACCGATTCGGAACGCGCCTTCTGCTATCTGCTGGAACAGCTGCGCAGCAAATGGTGCAGCGCGCCGCAACTGGACGAGCTGTTTGCCGAGATCGACCGCCTGGCCGCGGAAATCCGCCAGCATGGCGTATTCAATTTCATGCTGAGCAATGGCGAAGTGCTGTTTGCCCACTGCGCCACGCATCTGCACTACATCATTCGCCAGGCACCGTTCAACAAGGCACACCTGGTGGACGACGACGTCACCGTGGATTTCTCCACCGTCACCACCCCGCACGACCGCGTGGCGGTGGTGGCCACCCAGCCGCTGACCGACAATGAAAGCTGGACCCAGCTGCAACCCGGCCAGCTGCTGCTGTTCCGCGACGGAGCGCCCTTGCTGGTCAGCTCCGGCAGCCACTGAGCCGCAGCCACACGCCACAGCACCAGCGCCGTTTCCCGACAGAAACGGCTTTTTCACATTTGCGCCTCGCCACTTCCGCGTTATGCTGCTGGCAAAGTCCCTCTCGCAGCCATGGATAACAATAGCGCCACAGGAAGAACAGATGAGCCGATTCGATTTCAGCCACCCGCCGTTCGACACCCTCAGCCCCAGCGAGCAGCAAACGCTGGAAAAAAACGCCGACATCCAGTTTTTTGCTGACGAGGAATGCCTGCTCAGTCCCAGCGAACGGGTGGAGGCGCTGTATGTGGTACTCAAGGGCAGCGTGCGGGAAATGGCCGACGACGAAGTCATCACCCTGTACCGCGAGCGCGATACCTTCGACGCCCGCGCCATGGTGGCCGGCCAGACCCCGCACCGCTTCGTGGTACATGAGGAGGCACTGGTCTATACCCTGCCGCGCGATGTGGTGCTGGCACTCACCGAGCAGAACCCGCGCTTTGGGGCGTATTTCTATGCCAGCGTGTCGGAAAAATTCGGCAGCATGGCCCAGCGTGCCGGCAACCGCGAGCTGCAAACCCTGCTCACGGCCACCGTACGCGATGTAGGCAGCCGCACCCCGGTGTTTGTCGATGGCCACACCAGCGTGCGCGAAGCGGCAGGCGTCATGAAGGAAAGAAAGGTCAAATCGGTACTGGTGCGTCACGACGGCAAGCTGGGCATTTTCACCACCACCGACTTTCGCGACATCGTGCTCAAGGAAATCCCCGGCAGCACTCCACTGGCCGAGCTGTGCCGCTTCGAACTGCTCACCGTCGATGTCGGCGACTTCCTGTTCAATGCCCTGCTGATCATGACCCGGCGCAATATCCGCCGCCTGGTGGTGACTGATAACGGCGAGGCCATCGGCATTCTGTCGCAGGTGGACATCCTGTCCTACTTCTCCAATCACTCGCACCTGATTGCCCAGCGCCTGGAACGGGCCGACACCCTGGACGAGCTGGCCGATATTGCCGGCCAGATCACCAGGCTGGTGCAGATCCTGTTCAGCCATGGCGTGAAAGCCCCGCAACTGGGGCGGCTGGTGCAGACCCTCAACGCACGGCTGTTCGCCCGCACCTGGCAATTGCTGGCCCCGCCAGCATTGCAGGAAAACAGCTGCCTGCTGGTGATGGGTTCAGAAGGCCGTGGCGAGCAGATACTGAAAACCGACCAGGACAACGCCCTCATCCTGCGCGACGGCTTCCACCACCCCGACTTGCCCGCCATCTGCGAAGCCTTTTCCGCCGCCCTGGCCCGCTTTGGCTACCCGCCCTGCCAGGGACAGATCATGGTCAACAATGCCGCCTGGCGCCTGAGCGAAAGCCAGCTGCAGCAACAGATCCACCAATGGGTGTATCAACCGGACGGCCAGGCGCTGATGAATCTGGCCATTTACGTGGATGCCGAGGCCGTGGCCGGTGATGCCAGCCTGCTCGCACGCAGCCATGACGCCCTGCTGCGCCAGCTGCGTGACGACGCCAGCTTCTTCTCGCGCTTCGCCCGTGCCATCGAACAGTTCGACACCCCGCTGGGGTTGTTTTCCCACCTGCTCACCAAGGAGCGCAACGGCAAGGCCGTGCTCGACCTGAAAAAAGGCGGCATCTTCCCGCTGGTGCATGGCGTGCGCTCACTGGCGCTGGAACACGGCCTGAGCCAGTGCAATACCTTCGACCGCCTGCACGCCCTGGCCGAAGCCGGCCATCTGGACAAGGAACTGGCCAGCGAAATTGCCGAAGCGCTGTCCTTCCTGCTCACGCTCAAGCTCAGCCAGGGCCTGCAGCAATTGTCGCTGGGCCAGCTGCCGGGCAACCAGATCGAGCCGGACCAGCTCTCCACGCTGGAACGCGACCTGCTCAAGGATGCCCTGGGGGTGGTAAAGAAATTCCGCGCCCAGCTGCGCCACCACTTCCGCCTGGGGAGCTTCTGATGCTGGCCCGGCTGAAGCGGCAATGGCAGCGCCGCCAGTTGAAAGACCCGCGCTATGCCACGCTGTTCGAGGAACTGGATGAAGAAGTGGTCAGCGTGGACTGCGAAACCACCAGCCTGAAGGTGCAGGAGGCCGAGCTGCTGTCCATCGGTGCGGTGCGGCTGCGCGGCAACCGCATCCTGTCCAGCCAGTCCTTTTATGTGCTGGTCAAACCCACGCGCAAGCTGGAAAGCCGCAATATCAGCATCCACGGCCTGCGGCCAATGGACGTGTCCGAAGGGCTGGATGCCGACACCGCCGTGCGGCAATTGCTGGACTTCATCGGCGGCCGGCCACTGGTGGGCTATTACCTGGAATACGATGTCGCAGTGCTCAACAAATACGTGCGCGTCATCACCGGCATCAGCCTGCCCAATCGCCAGATCGAAATCTCCGGTCGCTATTACGACTACAAGTTCAAGCAGAACCCCGGAGCCTACATCGACCTGCGGCTGTCCGTGCTGAACGAAGACCTGCAGATCCCCGCCCTGCCACGCCATGACGCCCTGAACGATGCCATCACCGCCGGCATGCTGTACCTGAGCCTGCAACAGCGGGGTTTCGGCTGAGGCAGTCGCCGCTCATGCCATGCAAAAACCCGGCCATGGCCGGGTTTTCAGTTTACTGCTCAGGCAGTCGCACTCGGCGCCGCTCACAACATCCCGCAGCGGAGCGGCAAGCAGCAGCCGCCGCGGGCGTGTGTTGGCGGGGCTCAGTAGCCCAATTCCTCGTGCTGGGTCTCCACCTGCTTGCCCGCGCCCAGCGACATCATCAGCAAGGCAATGCGCTCATGCACGATCACGGTGTGGCTGTTGCCGGAAAACTGCATGAAACGGCGCAAGTCCTCACGTACCTTGCGCGAGCCGGTCACGTCGATGATGATGTCGACCTGATCGCCCTGCTCGGCGATCTCGATGAAATTGCTGGTCACCGGCACACCCCGTTCACGAGCCAGTTCGATGCCGGGCAGACGCAAATCCAGATCAGCCACCCCAACCATCTCGACAAACGGGGCATCCAGCAGTTGCCGGAGCAGCGGGGCACCTGTCACACCCGCGCCTATCATGCCGATCCTGAATTTTTCCATGTCACCCTCGATGCGGCAGATTATGCCTTTAGAATAAGAGCCGACACTCTAGCAGTCCCAAGCCCGCGCGGATTTGAGACAAATCAAACTGCATGCAGCCAGCCGCCAAGCCGGCACAAAAAACCCGGAACAGTCCGGGTTTCGCAGGCAGACCAGCGGGGCCGCAGTGCACATCAGTGCAGGCTCTGCCGCGACAGGAAGCGCAGATAACCCACGCCTTCCAGCCAGAAGCCGCCATCCGCCAGCGGCGTGGCATCTTCCAGATCGCCCAGCGTCAGCACCAGGTCATGGCCATCGAGGTGCGCCTCCAGCACCACATCGTCCTCATCGGCAAACTCTTCCGAGGCTCCGTGCTGGTCCGGCTTGATAAACTGGTTGTTGACCTGAATGTAATCCGACTCATTCAGCAAGCGCAGGATGTTCATGGCAAGCTCCTTGTGATGCAGTTGAGAGAAGATCACAGCCGACAGTCATCCATCCGATGCGCCCGTCAGCTACCGCAGCACTGTCAGGCCGCCGCAACACCGGTCCGCATCCTCCTTCACAACCAGCCCAGTTCGGCAAACGACACCGCCTGGCTGCCAGTCACCACGAAATGGTCCAGCAGGCGGCAATCCACCAGCGCCAGCGTCGCCCGCAGGCTGTCGGTGAGACTGCGGTCCGCCGCCGACGGCTCTGCCACGCCCGAGGGGTGATTATGTGCCACGATCACCCCGGCGGCATTGTGCTGCAGGCAGCGCCGCGCCACTTCCCGCGGGTAGACCCTGGTTTCGGTCAGGGTGCCGCTGAATACCTCTTCCACCGTAATCACCCGGTGCTGTGCCGTCAGGAACAGCACCACAAACACCTCGACATCACGCCGCCCGATCACCCAGCGCAGATAATCCTTTACCGCGGCCGGGCTTTGCAGCGCATCACTGAGATTCATCTCCTCCGCCAGCGCACGCCGCGCCAGCTCCTTGCATGCCATCAGCTGGGCATATTTCGCCGCACCCAGCCCAGGGCAGCGCTGGAAATCAGCCAGCCGACACCCCAGCAGTGCCGCCAGTGAACCAAACTGCCCCAACAACTGCCGCGCCATGTCCACCGCCGTCATGCCGCGGATGCCGGTCCGCAGGAAAATGGCCAGCAATTCGGCATCCGACAGCGCCGCGGCACCTTGTGCCAACAGTTTTTCGCGTGGCCGCTCGGCCAGCGGCCAATCATTGATGGACATGAATGTGTCACCCTTACTCTGGCTATAGCCTGTTTGCAGGCAGTCGGCAATCATCATATCCATCCCACTGGCGGGGCCCCGCCTTGCCAAGGGCCAGTTGCAAGCCGCAGCGCGGCTCCGGACAAAATCCGGTACACTTTCGCCTTTACTGCACAGCACGTTGAGAAGCCCCATGACAGCCAGACGCATCCTGCTTGGCGTGAGCGGCGGCATTGCCGCCTACAAGGCCGCCGAACTGACCCGCCTGCTGGTCAAGGCCGGCCATCAGGTCGAGGTGGTGATGACCGAGGCAGCCACCCGTTTTGTTACCCCGCTTACCTTTCAGGCCCTGTCCGGCCATGCCGTCTACAGTGATTTGTGGGACCCGCGCCCGGACAACGCCATGGCGCACATCGAATTGTCGCGCCGCGCCGATGTGTTCCTGATTGCCCCGGCCAGCACCAATCTGCTCTACAAGCTGGCGCATGGCGTCAGCGACGACCTCATGTCCACCCTGGCGGCCGCCCGGACCTGTCCGCTGATCGTGGCACCGGCCATGAACCGCCAGATGTGGCAGAACCCGCCCACCCAGCGCAATGTCGCCCAGCTGCGCGCCGACGGCGTGGCGGTATGGGGGCCGGCCTCCGGCGAGCAGGCCTGTGGCGAAGTGGGCGAAGGCCGCATGCTGGAGCCGGAAGACCTCGCCGAAATGCTGGAAAGTTTCTTCGCGGCCAAAAGCCTGGCCGGCAAAAAGGTGGTGCTGACCGCCGGCCCCACTTATGAAGCCATCGACACCGTGCGCGGCATCACCAATATCAGCTCCGGCAAGATGGGTTATGCCCTGGCGCGCGCCTGCCGTGATGCCGGTGCCGAAGTCACGCTGATTTCCGGCCCGACCGGCATGCCGGCCCCCATCGGCATGACGCGCATCAATGTCGACAGCGCGCGCCAGATGCACGATAGCGTGATGCAGGAAGTGGGCCGGGCCGACATCTTCATCGCGGTTGCCGCCGTGGCGGACTACCGGGTGAAAAACCGCTCCGCGCACAAGATCAAGAAAGAAGCCGGCCTGCCGCAGATCGAACTGGAAGAAAACCCGGACATCCTGGCTACCGTCGCCAGCCTGCCGGCGGCACCGTTCTGTGTCGGCTTTGCCGCCGAAAGCCAGAACCTGCTGGAGTTTGCCGAGCGCAAACGCAAGAAAAAACGGCTGCCGCTGCTGGTGGCCAATCTGGCGCAACACGCCATGGGTGCGGATAGCAACCAGGTGGTGCTGCTGGATGATGCCGGTGAGCATGCGCTGCCGGACATGCCCAAGCCTGCCGTGGCCAGGGCCATCGTCGAGCATCTGGCCGCCCTGCTGAACCGCTGAGTCGCAACCTCCGGACGACATGCCTAGACAAGGCAGGCCAGCGCGCCTGCCTGCCCACTCCTTATTGCAGGAAAACCATCATGAAACCTGTTGTAGACGTCAAAGTGCTGGACCCGCGCCTGCACGACAACCTCCCCGACTACGCCACGCCCGGCTCCGCCGGCCTCGACCTGCGCGCCGCCATCGACAAGGACCTGCTGATTGCACCGGGTGAAACCCAGCTGGTGCCCACCGGCATGGCCATCCACATTGCCGATCCCAAGCTCGCCGCCATGATCCTGCCGCGCTCCGGCCTGGGTCACAAGCACGGCATCGTGCTGGGCAACCTGGTGGGACTGATCGATTCCGACTACCAGGGCCAGCTGTTCGTGTCGGTGTGGAACCGCGGCCATACCGCCTTCCGCCTGGCACCGCTGGAGCGCATCGCCCAGATGATCATCGTGCCGGTGGTACAGGTGCAGTTCAATCTGGTGGATGATTTCAGCCAGTCCGAACGCGGCGAAGGCGGTTTTGGCAGTACCGGTCGCAGCTGAAGCAAAGCGGGACGGCCAGGCTTGCAAGATGGCCGTCCCCGACATGGAAAAACCCGCCTGCCGTGCATATACTGCATTCATCTCCTTGTCATGAATGCCGCCTGCGAGCCGGCCACCACCATCAAAATGAGCAGGACCACCCCGGACACCATGCCAACAGGCTCTCCCATCCCGGAAATACTGGACAGCCTGGTCGAGCTGACGGCCCAGCGCGAACGCAAGACGCTGGAAGTCAGCCTGCTGACCACGCTGCGCGAATTGATGCCCGACTGCACCGTGGCGCTCTACAGCTGCCGCTGGATCGATGGCCATCCCTGGTGGCGCATCCAGCTGGACCAGTCCGACCAGGCCGGGCAGGCAAACCCGCCCTGGGCCTTGCCCGGCGGCAAGATACTGCGCATCCTGCTGCAGCAGGAAGAACGCCAGCCGGTTTACCAGACCGAAACCGGCCTGTGCGTGCCGCTCTACCAGGTCAACCAGGTGGTGGCGCTGCTGATGCTCACGCCCAATCACGACACGGCAGTCGACCACACCCTGCTGCTGGCACTGGCACGCATTCACGAAAACTTCCTCAACCTGCTGCACGCCTCGGACAGCGATACGCTGACCGGGCTGAACAACCGCCGCAAGTTCGATGCCCAGCTCTACACCCTGGTGGCCAGCCAGCATGCGGAATTGCCCCGGCTGCCCTTTCTCGCCCTGCTGGACATCGATCACTTCAAGCAGGTCAATGACAGCTACGGCCACATCATCGGCGACGAGGTACTGCTGATGCTGGCACAACGCATGCAGCAGTTCTTTGGCGAAGAAGACGGCCTGTACCGCTATGGCGGCGAGGAATTTGCCATCCTGTTCCGCGCGGTCAGCGCAGAAAAGGCCCAGGCCATCCTGGAAGGCTTTTGTGAGCGCATCTCCAATCAGCCCTTCCCGCAGGTGGGGCAGGTCACGGTCAGCATAGGCTTCACCCGGCTCGACCAATGTTTTGTACCTGCCCAGGTCATCGACCGCGCCGACAAGGCGCTGTACCACTCCAAAACCCATGGCCGCAACCAGGTCAACCAGTTTGAAGCCCTGCAACAGCAGGGCTTCGTCGCGCAGGCTACCGTCGCCAGCGGCGATATCGACCTGTTCTAGCCGCCTCCCCCACGCCTAGCGCAGCGAAAACGCCTCGTGGTGGAAACGCGGCGGCTGCGGGCGACTGGCCAGCTGGCGCTGCAGGCTCTGCCCCAGTCCCTCCGGCCCGCAAAACCACACATCAGCCGCCGTCGCCGGCAAGACCTGCGCAGTCAGGCGCTGGCCATGCGCGCTTTCCAGCAGATGCAGTCGTACCCCCAGCCGCGCACACGCATGGCGCAGCTCGTCCAGCCTGACGGCCTCACCGGCATGGCGCACGCAATAAAAGAAATCCACCGGCGCGGGCAGTGGCTGCCACTGCGCCTGCAACCAGGCCAGAAAGGGCGTCACCCCCACACCGCCGGCCACCCACACTTGGGCGCCTTGCGCGGCAAGTCCGTCCCGTGTCCCGGTAAAGCCACCATACGGCCCCTCCAGCACCACTTCGGCCCCCGGCTGCAGCCGGCCAGGCAAGCTGCGGGTGTAATCGCCCAAAGCCTTGATGACAAAGCGCAGCTCACCCTGCCCCTGCCAGGCAGAGGCAATGGTGAAGGGATGGGCGCCTTCCGCGGCATCCAGCTGCAGCAGGGCAAACTGACCGGCCTGGTGACCGGGCCAGCGCGGCACGGCGCAACGCAGCTCCAGCATATTGCCCGGCAAACTCTCCACCGCCGTGATGATGCCGACGTGCCGTTGCAGGCTGCCCACCTTGCGCCGCAGGGAAAGCAGCGCGGCATAGCCCCCCACCAGCAGCAGCAAGGCCAGCAGCCAGCCCAATGGCGTCCACCAGAAAGACAGCGGAATCAGGATGGCGCTATGAAAAGCCCCCATCAGGTATACCGGGGCAAACAGCTTGTGCAGCTTGCGCCAGAAGCCATACGGCACCATGCGCAGCAAGGCGATGATCACCAGGCCCAGCACCGCCCAGGCCGCCCACTCGCCCACCTGTTTGGCCAGCACCGTCCAGGAAAACAGATGTGGGCCGGCATGCCGTACCCTGGGTGCAATCAGTCCCAGCTGGATCAGCCAGCGCGGCGACAGGTCGAGCAGCCAGTGCGCCGACAGCATCAGCCCGGCGGCAATACCCAGCCGGCGATGCAAGCCGTAGAGCTTGTCCAGCCCGCCCCACAGTTTTTCCAGCCACAGCGGACGCATGCCCAAGAGCATGCCCAGCGACATCAGCATGATCAGCTCGACGCCGCTGAGCAGCATCAGCTCATGCCGCCAGGCAAAGTAATTGTCCGGCCAGGGGATAGTCAGCGCGTGACACAACAGAAAGGCCAGCGCCATCAGCAGCATGGCTGTGGCAAGAGGGTGGGTTTTCCAGCGGAATCGATACATGCCCGGCATCCTTGTACTTGCGATACCCGACATTGAAACGCCCGCGGATGAACTGCTGCTTAAGCTGGCCGCAGCAAATGTGTTTTTGTAATAAGCCGGGCGCAGCATTAACAATGATTAGCAATTTGCAGCAAACACCGCCGGAATCACTAGCCACTATTGACATCCGCCCCCGCAGCCCCATTTAATGCCCTACTTCACTACGCCGTACATTTTGCAGCGTCTCACTTACCCTCCCACACAGGAAAATCACATGGCCATTATCGTAAACGGCGTCGAAATCACCGAAGCCATGGTGCAGGCTGAACAGGAAAACCACGCAGACGCGCCCAATCCGCGCGATGCCACCGTACAAGAACTGATCCTGCGCGAACTGCTGCTGCAAAAAGCCAAGGCCGAAGGCCTGGATGCTGCCAATCCGAACGCCGCCATCGGCGCCCTGCTGGAAAAGGAAATCCAGGTAGAGCCGGTGGACGAAGCCACCTGCCGCGCCTTCTACGACGAATTCCCGGAACGCTTTGCCAGCGGCGAATCCGCCGTGGCCAGCCACATCCTGTTCCCGCTGGGTGCCGGCGACGAGCTGGGCAATATGCTGGCCAAATCCAAGGCCGAAGGCGTGCTGGCCGAAGTACAAGCCAATCCGTCCCGCTTTGCCGACCTGGCCCGTGAACACTCCACCTGCCCGTCCGGCCAGCAAGGCGGCAGCCTCGGCCAGTTTGGCCGTGGCCAGATGGTGCCGGAATTCGAACAAGCCGTATTCAGCACCGAAGCCGGCCAGATCACCCCGAACCTGGTACAGACCCAGTTCGGTTATCACATCATCCAGGTCAACGAACGCACCCAGGGCGGCCAGATCGGCTTTGACGACATCAAGGAACGCCTGCAGCAATACCTGACCCAGATGGCCGGCAACAAGGCCATGCATGAATACCTGGCTGGCCTGGTACAAGCCGCCAAGATCGAAGGCTACAGCATGCCGGCACTGTAACAGCCCATGCCCGCTGCCGGCCTGCCAGGCGCGGTATCGACGTCGGGCAGCGCACAGCAGCCAGCACAACCGGGGGCTTCCCCGGTTTTTTACGCCAGCACATTAAACAGATAGCAATAACTGTTTTCAAATATTGCAAGCAAACCGACAGCCTGCTAGGCTGCTGCCATCGGGTCAAGACAACCCGGACACACAGGGAGAAAAACATGCATCTCATCTGGTTTCTGCTGGTCGGCATCATCGCCGGCTGGTTGGGCGGCTTGCTGGTAAAAGGCGAAGGACTGGGCCTGTTCGGCGACATGGTGGTCGGCATCATCGGTGCCTACCTGGGAGGATTTCTGTTTCGCAGCCTGGGCATAGGAGCGGGCGACGGCATGGTGGGCAGCATCATCGTCGCCACCATTGGCGCCGTGGTGCTGCTGCTGATGGTCAGGCTGGTCAAACGCAGCTAGCGCCGGGCCGACCTGCGCAATGAAAATGGCCCGCACGGGCCATTTTTGTTTGCACTGCGATGCGCGGAGTGGAAAATCAGCCAGGCTACGGCACAAGCAGCCCACGCCCGACGGCCGGACGGGCGACAAAGGCCGCCAGCACGCGCTGCACCTCGGCAAAATCGCCATAGCCCACCAGATCACCCGCGCCATAGCGCTCCACCAGATTACGCACCCAGGGCAGGATGGCGATGTCGGCAATGGTGTAGTCATCGCCCATGATCCAGTGCTGCCCTTGCAACCGCGCGTCCAGCACCCCCAGCAAACGGCGCGACTCGGCCACATAGCGGTCGCGCGGGCGCTTGTCCTCGTACTCCTTGCCGGCGAAGGCATGGAAGAAACCCAGCTGGCCAAACATCGGCCCCACCCCACCCATCTGGAACATCAGCCACTGGATGGTTTCATAGCGCCGCGCCGGATCGGCCGGCAGGAATTGACCGGTTTTTTCGGCCAGATACAGCAGGATGGCGCCGGATTCGAACAAGGCCAGCGGCTGGCCGCCCGGACCATGCGGATCCAGAATCGCCGGAATCTTGTTATTGGGATTGAGTGACAGGAATTCCGGGCTGAACTGGTCCTGGCTGTCAAAACTGACCCGATGCGCCTCGTACGGCAAAGCGCACTCCTCCAGCATGATGGATACCTTCACGCCATTGGGAGTGGGCAGCGAATACAGTTGCAGCCGGTCCGGGTGGCTGGCTGGCCATTTGCGGGTAATCGGATAGACGGAAAGGTCGGTCATGACGGGGCCCTTGCACTGGGAAGATGGTGGGATCAAAGAATGGACTCAGACTAGAGTGTAAGGGGAAAGCCGCCCGCGCTTAATGCCAGGATATTGAACGCTGTGTTTTTGCAGCGGATCAGCCACCCGGCCCTGGGCAGACAAGGCAAAATGGCCGGCTGCAAGCAGACTGTCACAACAGCGCGTTAGCCTGTGGCGACCGGCCGCATCAACGCTGACCGGTTCATTCATGCCCTGTTTGTTCGACGACGGAGCCGCCCTTGCCACGTAGCCTGCTCTTGAGCCTGTTACTGCTGTGTTCCAGCCCTGCCCATGCCGACTGGTCGCAGGACATCACCCCCGCCCTGCTGGTCGGACAGGGTGACTACCAGTTTCTTGGCATGCCGATCTACACCGCCAGGCTATGGGTGGCGGAAAAGCCGTTCGACCCCGCCCACCGTTTTGCGCTCAGCCTGACCTATCACCACCACATCACCAAATCACGCCTGATCAACACCAGCCTGGATGAAATCCAGCGCATCCAGGGTGCCGCCCTGCCGGCAGAAAAGCTGGCCGCCTGGCGAGCAGCCCTGGAGCAGGCCATTGATGAGGTCGAGATGGGCGACAGCCTGACCGGCGTGTATCTGCCGGGCGTGGGGGTGAATTTCTACCACAACGGACGGATGACCGCGGCGATCAAGGACGCCGATTTTGCCCGGTCCTTTTTTGCCATCTGGCTGAGTGCCAAGAGCCGCGACACCAGCTTGCGCAGCCATTTGCTCGGATCGGCGCAATAAACCAGCCCAGCTGGGGATGGGGCATGGACGGAGCGCCCCCTCCACCACCTGCGCAGCAGGGCCGGAGCGGGACGCGGCATGCAGGCACAGCCATGGCCGGCCAGCCCTCAATCCGATGGCGCGGACACCCCCTGCTCCGCCGCCTGTACCTGCCACGCCCGCTTCTCCATGCGCCGGGCCAGCTGCTGATGGCAAGCTGCTGCCAGTCTCAACAAGTCGACATTATTGGCCGACAAGCCATTGGGCCGGGCAATCTGCCTGGCCAGCGCCTGCAAGGGCTGCACCTGGCAGTCCAGTGCCAGCAGGCGCCCATGTGCATGGCGAGAGCGGTGATGCGGGGTGTAGTGCAGTGTCAGCAGCCAGTGCGAATGCTGCCAGCCTTGTGCTTGTTCCAGTACCGCGCGCAGGATGGCATGGCTGATATGCTGGCCGGCCTCAACCGACAGGGCCAGCGCCTGTTCCAGCCGTGGGGTGGCAAGCTTGCCCTGCGCCAGCGCCGGCAGGACTTGCCGGTTCAGCCAGCGCAGCAGGCGCTGTGCCGCAGGTTGGCGGCTGCGGCTCAGGGTGTGTTGCAGGGCGGGCAATGGCCAGCATTGCAGTTTTTGTTCATGGCCGCGCCGGGGCAGCCAGTGGCTTTGCGGGTGCAGTTGCTGCTGGATGTGTTTTCCCAGGCGTGGGCCGATCACCGTCCTGATGTCGGCGGCGGCGAGGTAGCCGTGTTGTTGGTGCAGCAGCAGGCGGACGGGTTTGCCGAGGTAGTAGAGGGTGAGGGGTGGTGGGGGCTGCGTGGTTTTGTTGTCTGCGGACATGGCGAGTCTCCGTCAATGCGGTGATGGATGATTTCCAATCCGGATAATGTCAGGTCGCCAAACCCGGTTGCGCTGTTGAGGTGCAACGCGTCAAGGCTAAACAGCGCGGCCGGGAGCGGCAAGGTTAGATGGCCGCAGAAACACTGGCAAGATGTGCAGGTCGAGACTGTATCCGCGGTGCGGATGATGCTTTGCATTGCCGCTGCCACGCGGCGGACGGGAAAGAGGGCTTGCCTGGCCAAGCCCTCCTTCACCTCCAAGGCCACCCCACAAGCATGGCCTGCGGCTACCCGCCGGGGCCTGACCGCGGCGAGGCGCGCCTGAACTCGCGATTTGCTAACGTCAAATCGCTCAAACAAAGCAGGCGCTTAAGACCTCGCCCCGGCCACCCGTCGGCATGCTTGACGGGGCCCATGGGCGCGTTGGTGCGGTGGTTTCTCAGATCACACCGACTTGTATTTATCACTAGGCAATCGTCCCGACATCCTGTTTTCATTTCCCCATTAAAACCTCTGTCGAGGGGAACGGGTCCCGTCAGCGCGAGCCGACACAGACGTGCCGCCCAGGGTATTAAGCGGTCGGCTGTCCGCAGCGGCGCGACGCTAGCGCGCCGCAAGTTCCGGCCGCGCCCTGGGCGGCATGGCTGGGGCGGGAATTCGACGCGCTGCGGGTCGCCTTTTCTTTGGGTACTTTCTTTTGGCGAAGCAAAAGCAAAGTACCTCGCCGGCGGGGCGAGACCCGCGAAGTTGTCTTTGTCTTTGATTTTTAAGGGCCGCTGTTGATGCACAAAGGGCAAGAATCCGCTCACGCGGATGATGTTTTACCTGCCGCTTCCGCGCGGCGGACGGGAAAGAGGGCTTGCCTGGCCAAGCCCTCCTTCACCTCCAAGGCCACCCCACAAACATGGCCTGCGGCTGCCCGCCGGGACCCGACCGAGCCGAGGCGCGCCTGAACTCGCGATTTGCTAACGTCAAATCGCTCAGACAAAGCAGGCGCTTAAAACCTCGCCCCGGCCACCCGTCGGCATGCTTGACGGGGCCCGTGGGCGCGTTGGTGCGGTGGTTTCTTTTATGGCCACTGGTGACATCTGGTTTAGCCCATATTTCCCGCGAATTTCTCTGATTTTCCTTATTAAAACCTTTGCGGGTAGTAACCGGTCCCGTCAGCGCAAGCCGGCCCAGACTTGCCGCTCAGGGTATTAAGCGGTCGGCTGTCCGCAGCGGCGCGACATTAGCGCGCCGCAAGTTCCGGCCGCGCCCTGGGCGGGATGGCTGGGGCGGGAATTCGACGCGCTGCGGGTCGCCTTCTCTTTGGGTACTTTCTTTTGGCGAAGCAAAAGCAAAGTACCTCGCCGGCGGGGCGAGACCCGCGAAGTTAAACGCAGTGGGGCTGGAGGAAAATCGGGTTGCCATTGCCAAGTAAAACAGGCTTTGCATCCGCTCCCGAGGATGATGTTTTACCTGCCGCTTCCGCGCGGCGGACGGGAAAGAGGGCTTGCCTGGCCAAGCCCTCTTTCACCTCCAAGGCCACCCCACAAGCATGGCCTGCGGCTACCTGCCGGGACCCGTGGGCACGTCGGTGTGGTGGTGCTAGTTGGCAGCCTGCCGGATGTGCGTAAGGTAATCGGGTAAGCGGTAGTCTGCGCTCATACCGGCTGCGCCTCAGCCAGTACCTGGTTGCGGAATTGCAATGGCAGATCAGCAGGGGTCAGCAGGTCGACATGCAGACCGAGCAGCGACTCCAGCTCCACTTGCAGGCCGCCAAGATCGATCAGCGTTGCGCCAGGCAAGACATCCACCAGCAAGTCGATGTCACTGCCTTCCTGGTCGGTGCCATGTACTACCGAACCAAAAACGCGCGGGTTGGCAGTCGGAAAACGGGCCACTGTTTCACGTACTGCGACACGCTTCATCTTCAGTGCCATGGAGGGGCGCATGGGCATCCTTTCTGATCGAATGCAGATGAAATGTTCAGCGATCAACCATAGCACTCCAAGGACTATTTGCCACCCTTGTAACATCATCACCTGATTGCCTGTCGCCTGAAGCTGCGCGGCTTCTGCCAAGTCTAGTGCTGACGTTAAAAGCAAAAAAGCCCACCGTTACGGTGGGCTTTGCCTGCGGGATAAAGCCGATCAGGCCAGCTTGGCCACCTGCGCATCCGCTGCCCTCGATCAGGCGGGCAGCAGCTTGCAACAAGTGATGAAATCCGCCAGCACGGCATCGCTGGTTGCGTTTTACTGGCCACGCTCAATAATCAGACGATCTTGTTGGCGCTGCATTTTCTGCATGGGCAATCATTTCAAAAAAATTTTTACCGATGGCGCTTTATATTCGAGCCATCATCATGGCAATTCAAATATAGGTAATCGGTGGCATCATGATTTTGGCTTGATACGCTTCACATTGGCAGTTTCTGTATCATCAAGATACTCACCTTCAAAGCCAAATCCATTTGGGAGAATGGTCTTGCCGAAGCCATTCTTCTTACCATCCTTCCAGGCCCCGGTATAAAAGGAGCCACTTTTCCAAGTGTAAGTACCCTGCCCATTGAATACGCCTCGGTCAAAGTGCCCGACATAGCGGTCGCCAGAACTCAAGTCCAGCTGCCCTTGCCCTTGGGGTGCACCATCAACAACATCCCCCTGGTAGCGGTTTCCATTTCGAAACAGGATGGCGCCAACACCTGTTGCGTGATCATCGACCCAATCCCCATCATAAATCTGCCCGTTTTTCCACTCCAGGCGGCCTTTTCCGCTACGCATTCCTTGAATAATCCGGCCACGGTAGATATCTCCGTCGGGAAATTCGATGACACCGCTACCAGTCACCTTGCCACCATCACTGTGAAAATCACCCTGGAATTTAACATTGTCGACCACGGTAAGTGGCGTATTGTCCGTTACCACCGGGGCATTGACTTTTTCGGGGATGGATACTGTTTGTGGCGCCGGCATCTCGACGATTTTGGCACTCACTTTGGCAGGAGCAGACAATGACGCCTTGTTGTCTGGCACAGGGAGGGTCGGGGCTGCTGTCGGTGCGGTAATTTCCGTCACCTGCACAGCCGGCGCCGGTGGCAATGGACGATGTTTGCCAAGCTCGGTGATTGCCGTAATGGGAAGTGGCGTCGCACGCTCTTTCGCAATACTGTCGGCATTCAGCTTGGCCTGCTTTTGGGGTTCACCCTTGCATAAGTCAACAGCTTCACGCCACAACACCTCGGCCTTGTTCATCAGCAGTTCACGTTCGGCATAGACTGCAGAGGACATCTTTGCCTGATTGAGCAGTTTCGTTGCTTCTGCTGCATCGGCCCATTGGGGTGCGCAATATTGCGCGTTACTGGCTTCAAGACTGCTGCTCTCTATTTCCTTTTTGGCCATCTGGTTGCGCGGGCCACTGCAGTTGTCTGCCACCCGGTTCCATGCCATGTGGAGCTTGTTGTACAACATGATGCTCTCTTCATGTCGTCTGTCTTTTTTGGCTTGCCGGGCCAAATCACCAATCGCCACTGCATTTTTATAGGCATTTTCACATGCCGGTGAATCTGCCAGTAATTCGGCATTTTCCTTGCGCGCCTGCTGCGCTGCGCGCAAGCTGCTTACCGCTGATTCATGGTAACTTCCGGTGCAGTTTTCGACTGCGGTTTGCCAGCTATTCTCGGCACTGACCAGTAATTTATCGAGAAAACGTGGGTCTTTGTTTTCACGACGGGCGGCACTAGTCTGCAAATCCAGATCAAACCCGTGGTCGATCGCCTCATCGCAAGTATGCTGGCGATTGATTGCTTCTTTTACTTGCAGCAGTTCAGCTTTGACCTGGGTTTCAAGTACATGGGCCTGATCGGTGAATGCCGGGCACTGCTGCACGAAACGTTGCAGCGCGTCGGCACTGGTCGAATAAAGCTCCTGGCTTTCTTTCCAGCGCTTTGCCACGACCATACCCTGTGCGCGATCAACGCCGGTATGTATGTCTTGCAGAAGTAGCACGCATTGTTGTGCCTGATCGTCTGCGGCTGCCGTTTTGTTATCCATATCACTGACAGAAACCGCTTCGGCATGCAAGGATGTGGAGAAGATGAGTCCAAAGAAGGCTAGTCTGATACGCGACATGATGGCAATTCAGTTGAATGGATAAAATGATTATTTTCCTGCATCCGGCATCTCGAGCAGGGCATGAGTCGCATCGGCAGGTAATGTGGTCGCAGCAGGCAGCATAGTGTCTTCATACGTTTTTACCGGATTGGCTTCCGGCATATCGCCAACGAGAAGTGGAATATTATCTTTTTGCCCCCCGCTGATAACTGACTTCAATTCCGCTTCACCATTTTTTGATTTGACAAAACTATTCAGACTATCAAGGCGGGATTTGTCCAGGATAAAGGGATTATGAATATAATTATGGCTGAAAAGCTTGTAATGCAGGCTTGCCCCGGACATCTGGTCTGCATGCAATTGTGACATGCGGGTATAAGCCCAGGCATCTGCATCATCAAAGCTCGTTGCGGCCACGCGATCCATCAGGTCGACAGCAAAGCCTTCACGCGCGATGTAGGATTCTGCAACGGTACTTGCCGTCTGGGTGGCTACCTTTTTACTGATCTCGGCGGCTGTCTTTTCCAGGTAGGCCTTGGCCGCTGCTTCTGCAGCCTGCTTGGCAGCCTCGGTGGCAGCCTGTTTGGCGATTTCGTTTGTCGCGGCCTGTGCCGCTGCCGAACTCGCTTGCGCCATGATCTGTGTCGATGCGGCTTTACCAGCCTGATAGATCGCACCTCCTGACATGGCCAGACTTGCAACGGTGATGGTCTTGTCGATGACCCAGCGTGCCGCGGCGTAGCTCTTCATTCTTGTCCCGCCCTCCTCGGAGACTCCTTGCCCCCACACCACCATCCACAGTGCTTCATCCTCGGTGAGCGCGGGGTTGAAAATCTCCAGTGGGTAGACAATTTTTTCCCAGTGAAAGCTTTGACTGTAAGGGGCAGTCGGGGGCGCCAGCCGGATCAGGCCACGGCATACCTGTACCGGATTGATGGTGATGGTCTTGCCTTTATCCGTCACGACGGGAAATGCAGAGCCATCCTCGCGCAAGGCTTCCAGCTTTTTCAGCATTTTTTCCGAGTCATCGGTATGGTAGCCATCCAGCTGGGTCAGTTTGTCACCAATGGCCAGTCCGCTTGCGGGAGCGGCACCAACGACGGTCAGCCGCTCGTCGACATTCAGTCCACGTACCCACGCCACACGATCTGTCTTGTCCTCGACCAGGTAGCTGCTGGCAACACTGAAGGGTAATTCCCAGCGCTTTGCGCACTGTTGGTCGTTCATGGTGGCTGATCGGACAATCGCCGGGCGCAACACCCGTTCGCCTTGGCCATATAGTTTGATGTTGGACAGCAGTTGCTGATTGACCTTTCTTCCGTCATCAACGGTGTAGGCAGTTGAACTGCATGCAGCAAGCAGGATTGTCGAACAAAGAGAGGCAAGACTCAGGTATTTCATGGTGCAAGGCAAAGTTCTGTTTGGCATATTCTAACCACAAATGCATTGGCTATCGCATTTTTGACATTAATTTAGGCAAACGCATCTGCAGTGCTTGCCCCACCCGTCAGGGCAGGGCTATCCCTATCCAATCCCCATGATCGTCAAACCACACAAACAAACCCGCACAACACCAGCCATTCGCGAAGAAACCCGCAACGCGACTGCAGCCCTGGCTGTACAGGCCGTGCGCTGCAGATCCGCGCACAAAGCCACTTTGTGCCAGATGCATCTGCCCGCACCGGACGAAGATAAACAGAAAGTCATCAATCAGAAGCGTTGGAGCTCCTTGCCGTCGCCACGGGAACTCACGACCAGCCATGGTCCAATCGCTCAGACAGCCAGCCGCGGTCTCGCCGCAATGATGGGCCTGTTGAAACATCCAGGAATAAACCGTGCATTTATGTTTTGATTTGACTAAGGTGTCACTTATTGCAAGTCACGCAGAAGAAGTGCTTCATGATCAACATTGAGCAGATGGCCATCATTCTTGATACCTTGCCAGACCCTGCCTTTATTCTGTCCCGCAGTGGAAAATACGTTGCGGTATTTGGTGGTCGTGACAAGCGCTATTATCACGATGGCTCCGGCCTGGTTGGTCTGTACATTTCGGATTTGATCAAGCCCGCCAAGGCCAACTGGTTTCTGGAGCAGATTGCCCGGGCACTGGAGTCCAGAAAACTGCTCATCGAAGAATACGAATTGAGCAATAGCGATGTGCAAGGTCTGCCCGATGATGGCCCGGCCAAACCGATCTGGTTCGAAGGACGCATTCAGGCCCTGAGTTTCCCGGTTGAGGGCGAAGAGGTGGTGCTCTGGGTTGCCAGTAATATTTCAGAGCGTCACGAGCTGGAAATCAGACTGCGGGAGCTGGGCGAAACCGACCAGCTTACCGGCCTGTTCAATCGCAGAAAGCTGCAGCATGACCTGACCCTGCACTACAAATCCTATGTACGGGCTGCCGTACCCACATCCATCCTGATGTTCGATCTTGATAATCTCAAAAGGGTTAACGACAGCAAAGGACATCATGAAGGTGATGAGGCCATCCGGGTAGTCGCCCATATTTGTCGCCAGGCACTCCGCGAAAATGATGGCGCCTACCGCTTTGGTGGTGATGAATTTGTGATTACCTTCCCCGATACCGGGCTGGAGCAGGCCATGCAGCTGGCCAGACAGATACACGAGCTATCCAGGAAACAGTTGAGCCGCTTCCTGGTGGATGATGCTGTTGTGACCGTGAGCATGGGTATCACGACCATCATGCAGGAAGATCGCTCATACGAAGATGCGATTAGACGGGCCGACCTGGCTCTGTACCAGGCCAAAAACGGCGGAAAGAACCGGATTATTCCGGCCTGAGCCACCTCCCCGGCCAGTCATGGTTTTTTGCCGGCAGGTGCGCGTGGCTAATCCTGCCACAACAGGCATATTGGCCACCCCAGCCACATCAGCCGCTCTTGCTCCTTCTGAGCCAACAGCAATCCCCTGCCCCATTGCAGCCACAAAAAAGCCCACCGTTACGGTGGGCTTTGCATGCGGGATAAAGCCGATCAGGCCAGCTTGGCCAGCTGACCCTTCACCTTCTCCATCTTGTCGTTCAGCTCGGCCAGTTGTGCCTTGTCGCGTTCCACCAGATGCGCCGGGGCCTTGTCGACATAGCCCGGCTTTTCCAGCTTGGCGCTCAGCTTGGCCAGCTCGGCCTCCAGCTTGCCCAGCTCCTTGGTGAGGCGGGCCGTTTCGGCGGCCTTGTCCACTTCCACCTTCAGCATCAGGCGGGCGTTGCCGGAAATGGCGACTGGCGCGTCGTCTGCCGGCAGGGCGGCAACAATGCTGCCCTCGGTCAGGCGGGCCAGCAGCTTCAGGTAAGGGATGAAGTCCGCTACCGCAGCATCGCTGGTTTCAATGAACAGCGGCGCCTTGACGGCCGGGCCGATGCCCATTTCGCCACGCAGGTTGCGCACCGCGTTCACCATGTCCTTGAAGGCATCCATGCGCGCGTTGGCTGCGGCATTGATCTTCTCCGGCACCGCCACCGGCCATTGCGCCAGCATGATGGAGTCGGTGTGCTTGGCATTGGCCAGCGGGGCCACGGTCTGCCACAGCTCTTCGGTGATGAAGGGCATCAGCGGGTGAGTCAGGCGCAGGGCCACTTCCAGCACGCGCACGATGGTGCGGCGGGTGGCGCGTTGCTGGGCTTCGTTGCCGTTTTGCAGCTGCACCTTGGCCAGTTCCACATACCAGTCGCAGTATTCGTTCCAGATGAATTCGTAAATGATCTGGGCGGCCAGGTCGAAACGGTAGGTTTCCAGCGCATTGGTCACGTCGGCTTCGGCCTGTTGCAGGCGGCCGATGATCCACTGGTCGACAAAGCTGTATTCCAGCGGCAGGCTTTCATCCTGGCCGCAGTCCTTGCCTTCCACATTCATCATCACAAAGCGGGTGGCGTTCCACAGCTTGTTGCAGAAGTTGCGGTAGCCTTCTGCCCGCTTGAAGTCGAAGTTGACGCTGCGGCCCAGGGTGGCGTAGCTGGCCATGGTGAAACGCAGGGCGTCGGTACCATAGGCCGGAATGCCTTCCGGGAACAGCTTTTCGGTGGCCTTGGCAATGGCCGGGGCTTTTTCCGGGCGACGCAGGCCGGTGGTGCGTTTTTCGATCAGCGGTTGCAGGGCGATGCCGTCGATCAGGTCTACCGGGTCGATCACATTGCCCTCGGACTTGGACATCTTCTTGCCTTCGTGGTCGCGCACCATGCCGTGGATGTACACGTCGCGGAACGGCACCTTGCCGGTGAAGTGCTTGGTCATCATGATCATCCGGGCTACCCAGAAGAAGATGATTTCATAACCGGTCACCAGCACATTGGAGGTGACAAAGGCGTTCAGCTCTGGCGTTTCTTCCGGCCAGCCCAGGGTGGAGAACGGCACCAGGGCGGAGGAGAACCAGGTGTCCAGCACGTCCTGTTCGCGGCGCAGCGTCTTGCCCGGGGCTTGTGCCTGGGCTTCGGCTTCGCTGCGGGCGACGATGATGTTGCCGTCTTCGTCGTACCAGGCCGGAATCTGGTGACCCCACCACAGCTGGCGGCTGATGCACCAGTCCTGGATGTTGTTCATCCACTGGTTGTAGGTGTTGACCCAGTTTTCCGGGATGAAACGCACTTCGCCGGACTGTACCGCGTCGATGGCCTTGGCGGCGATGGACTGGCCGGTGGGGTCGGGCTGGCCGTTCTTGTCCACGGCGACCTTGTCCATGGCGACAAACCATTGGTCGGTCAGCAGGGGTTCGATGACGGAGCCGGTACGGTCGCCACGCGGCACCATCAGCTTGTGCGGTTTGGTGTCCAGCAGCAGGCCCTGGGCTTCCAGGTCGGCCAGCATGGCCTTGCGGGCGGCGCTGGTGCTGAGGCCGGCATAGGCGGCCGGCAGGTCGATGCTGCCTTGTACCGAGCCGTCGAAGCCGAATACCTGGGCACGGGCCAGCATGGTGGCTTCCAGGCTCATCACATTGATCAGCTGGGTGTTGTGGCGCTTGCCCACCTGATAGTCGTTGAAGTCGTGCGCCGGGGTGATCTTGACGAAGCCGGTGCCAAAGGCGGCATCCACGTAGTCGTCGGCGATCACCGGGATGGTGCGGCCGGTCAGCGGCAGTTCCAGCTGCTTGCCCAGCAGGTGCTGGTAGCGTTCGTCGCTGGGGTTGATGGCCACGGCCACGTCGCCCAGCAGGGTTTCCGGGCGGGTGGTGGCCACGGTGACAAACTCGTCGCTACCGACTACCGGGTATTTGATGTGCCACATATGGCCGTCTTCTTCCTCGGAAACCACTTCGAGGTCGGAGATGGCGGTGCCCAGTTTCGGGTCCCAGTTGGACAGGCGCTTGCCACGGTAGATCAGGCCTTGCTCGAACAGGCGCACGAACACTTCGGTCACCACTTCGGCGCGCACGTCGTCCATGGTGAAGTACTCACGGCTCCAGTCCACCGAGCAGCCCACGCGGCGCATCTGGCTGGTAATGGTGCCGCCGGATTTTTCCTTCCATTCCCACACCTTGGCGGTAAACGCGTCGCGGCCCATGTCGTGGCGGTTGATGCCCTGCTCGGCCAGCTGGCGTTCCACCACGATCTGGGTGGCGATGCCGGCGTGGTCGGTGCCGGGAATCCATACCGTGTTGTCGCCCTTCATGCGGTAGTAGCGCGTCAGGCCATCCATGATGGTCTGGTTGAAGGCGTGACCCATGTGCAGGGTGCCGGTGACATTGGGCGGCGGCAGCTGGATGGCAAAGGAAGGCTTGGTGGTGTCCATGCTCGGCTTGAAATAGCCGGCCTGTTCCCATTGGTCGTACCAGCGACGTTCGATATCGCCCGGTTCAAAGCTCTTGGCAAGTTCCATGGTGGTGAATGGTGCGTCTTATGCTGAAAAAATGGGTTGATTATACCCTTTTTTGCGGTGTTCTCCGAGCCGCTAGCAGCGGGCATTTGTTGCTGGTTTAACACAAGCTTTACTGACAGATAGTCTGGCTTCGTCAATAATGCGGAAATCTATCTTGACGGACAGCAATTCACCATGAGCACGGCCGCCCCGCGCATTCTCGTGATCGAAGACAGCCTGATGCTGATCCGTCCGCTATGCCGGATGGTCAACAAGCAGGGCTTTGTCGCGGTTCCCGTCACCAGCATGGCCGAAGTCCGCCAGGCACTGGCGGACGACCCGCGGTTCATGGCTGCCGTGGCGGATTATTGTCTGCCGGACGCGCCCAACGGCGAAGTGCTGCCGCTCTTGCTGGAAAACCGCATTCCCACCGTGGTGCTGACCGCGCATAACGACATGCAGACGCGTGAACGCGTGCTGTGCATGCCGGTGGTGGACTACATCCCCAAGGAAAGCCCGTCCGCCTTTGAATACGTGATGAAGATGCTGCGCCGCATCCGCATCAATCCCGGCATCAAGGTGCTGGTGGTGGACGATTCGCAGGCGGTGCGCCAGTTCTTGCGCTTGCAGCTGGAGCGCCATCTCTATCAGGTACTGGAAGCCGCCGATGCCGAAGAGGCGCTGGGCATACTGCGGCACGAATCCGGCATCAAGCTGGTGCTGACCGATCACGACATGCCGGGCATGGACGGGGTACGCATGACCAGCACGGTGCGCCGCTTCCTCGACCACACCCGCCTGGCCATCATCGGCATTTCCGGCAGCCAGGACCCCACCATGACCGCCCGCTTCATCAAGGCCGGGGCGGATGACTATCTGCAAAAGCCCTTCAATTACGAAGAATTCTTCTGTCGCGTCACCCGTAACGTGGAATTTGTGGAAAACCTGCAAGCGCTGCAGGAATCCGCCAACAAGGACCCGCTGTCCGGCCTGTCCAACCGTCGTCATTTTTTCGAGCAGGTGGCCAGCCTACGCCACAACTACAGCGTGGCGGTGCTGGACATCGACCTGTTCAAGCGCATCAACGATGGCTTTGGCCATGATATCGGCGACCAGGTGATCTGCCAGACGGCGCGCTTGCTGGAATCGTTTTTCCCGGACGACATCATCGCCCGCTTCGGTGGCGAGGAATTTGTCATCCTGGCACAGCCGCTGGACGCCCCCGACATGCTGCGCCAGCTGGACAAGCTGCGGCGGGCGCTGGCCAATCTCAGCATCAGCACCCCACTGGGCGATCTGCGCTTCACGGTCAGCATCGGCATGGCCGCCGCCGAGGAAGCCGATATCAGCACCCTGCTGAAACAGGCCGACAACTATCTGTACCAGGCCAAGCACAATGGCCGCAACCAGGTATGCGGCGGCATCATCGACCAGACCAGCGACCCGGCCTCCGTGGCATCGGCATGAAAAAAGGGGGAAGTCCCCTCCCCCCTTTCACCCCTGGCCGTGCGGCAACCGCCGCCGCACGCCGCTCAATGACTGGCCGACTTGGAAAACAGGTTCAGCACCAGCACCCCGCCCATGATCATGCCAATGCCGATCATGGCCGGCACATCCAGCTTTTGCCCGTATAGCTGCCAGGCCACCAGCGACACCAGCACGATGCCCACGCCGGACCAGATGGCGTACACCACCCCCACCGGCACATGACGCAGGGTCAGCGACAGCATGTAAAAGGAAATCATGTAGCCGATGGCCGTGACCAGCGACGGCCCCAGCCGGGTAAAGCCCTCGGTCAGCTTCATCGACGAGGTGGCCACAACCTCGGACAGAATGGCGACCGCCAGGAACATCCACGCATTATTCATCATCACTCTCCTGCAACGCCCTCGGCGCGAAGCCGGGCAGTATGCCTGCGCTGCATGACACGCAGACGAATCCGGTCGTAAGCCAGATTGAACACATAGGTATAGGGCAGGAAGAAGGCAAAAAAGCCCAGGTCCAGCAAAAATGCCTGCCACAGCGACACCGCCAGCCACCACGCCGCCAACGGCACCAGCATCACCACCAGCCCCCCTTCGAACAGCAAGGCATGCGCGCTGCGGACCCACACCGTACGTGTCAGCCCCCAGCGCCGTTCCGCTCGCTCGAACAGGGCGTTGAACAGCATGTTGAACAACATGGCCACGCTGGACATCATCAGTGCCAGCACGCCCATATGAGCCAGGCCGGTATCCATCACCAGCGAGGCCAGCGGCACCAGCAGGATCATGGCGCACAGCTCGTACAGCACGGCATGGAAAATCCGCTCGCTGACAGGCTTGTCGTGTTGTGTCTGCATGGTGTTTTCTCCGGCGAATACTGCGGACTGGTTCTGATCGGGTGACATTGTGATTGGTTTGACGGATAGTTAAAAAATAAAACCCATCGGAAAGTCCGATATGTCACTGTCACTAGACGCCATCGCCGCCTTCAGCAGCGCCGCCGAACTGGGCTCCTTCTCCGCCGCCGCCCGCCGCTTGGGCAAGAGCCAGTCCACCATCAGCGAAGCCATTGCCAATCTGGAAATCGACCTGGGTGTCAGCCTGTTCGAGCGCAGCGGACGCCAGCCGGTACTGACCCCGGCCGGCCAGCAATTGCTCAGCCATGCCCGCCAGCTACTGGATGCCAGCGATGCGCTGGGCCGGGTGGCCGGCCTCCTGGGCGGTGGGCTGGAGCCACGGCTGACCATTGTGCTGTCCGACACCTTCCAGTCGCAGGCGCTGGAGCAGATGCTGCGGCGTTTCGAGCAGCAGTTTCCGGCACTGGAACTGGAAACACTGGTAGCAGAAAAGGAAGACGTGATCGACTTGGTGGAAAGTGGCCGTGCCCAGCTCGGCTTTGTCTCGGGCCTGGCACGCTATCCGGCCGACATCGGCCATTACCCCATGGCAGATGCCAGCCAGAGCAATCTGTATGTGGCCAGTGGCCACCCGCTGGCGACACTGCCGGAAGTCAGCCGCGAACAACTGGCAGCCGAGCGCGAGCTGCGGCTGAACACCTATTACGGCCCACCCAGCGCCACGCTGAGCGCACGCTGCTGGTCCGCCCCCAGCTATCTGCTGCTGCTGGAAATGACGCGGCTGGGTTTTGGCTGGGCCGAACTGCCCTGCTGGCTGGCAGTCAACTTTGGCGGAGATGAACTACAGGCGCTGAATGTGGCCGGCTGGCCCAAGTCAGTCCGGGTGGACCTGGTGTGGTCGCACGCCCGCCAGCCCGGCCGGGCCGCGGCCTGGGTGCTGGCGCAGTTGATGGGGACGGGGGGATAGCGGGTGTGACAAAGCCAGGTGGGCTGCGTCCTGTAAACCAAGTGCCGGTATCGACTTGTCAGGCAGCACGCTGGGTAGCTGGATTCCTGATCAGGGACAAGAAAGTTTTATGCCAATGAGTTAGCATGGCTGCTACCGGCCAGGAGCTGACCTTCGATGGCCATGCCGCAAAGCAGTCACTCATACAAACTGTCATTTGTAGAGAAATTTTACCTAAAAATTACAATAATTTAATCGGTTATGGAAAATGCCAATCAATGCCATTTTTTCAAGTTTCTACAAGAGCCTTTTTTTTATTTCTATTCTTGCTTCAATTGCAATATTCTTTTCAATACTTTCCAATGTGATATTTATTGATTTCTTGAGAGTAAACCCGAACAGATCTCAACTTCACGCTGCCTCACTGCCATTCATCTTTCTGCCTATTGTTTTGATATGTAATGTCTTGGCCACAGGGGTTGTCTTTTCATTTTCTCAATTATTTCAAGCGGTCATTACCAATCATTTTATCAAAAAAAATCAGCGGCATGCGCTATATTCTTCGGCACTGGCAATTCCTTTTTCCGCAGTTTTTTCGTGGTATTGCTATGATTACTTAACACCTACCGATTTCAATTTAGGAATCAATACAGACTCAAGCTGGACACCATACCAGCATGGCATGACTGTTAGTCGTTATTTCGTAATGCTATGCTTGCAATCATGCGTAACCTTTTTTAGCATCTTCCGGTTCAAATTTGAAATTGAAGCACGCCATAAGCATGCAAAATACTTTCTTTTTGCAATGGTTTGCTTGTCGTGTTTTGCTGGAGTGGCACTGGAGGTAATAAAGAGAGTGTAAAGACCGTTAAACGTCCGCCTCCCATACGTGCCAACTTCCACTTAGAATCGGCTGCTGCTGTGTGGTTAGTGACTGTAGTCGGCCAAGAGCCCCACCGGGAAATTGCCACATAGTTGCCCTTCGCGCTGTCCGTACGATTGCAGATTGAGAAGGGGACCGGCATCCATCAATCTCCCTGACATTCATAAACTTACAGGCTGTGCTAGCGTGTACGTGTTATTGAAAATAACGATGATGTTTCAACAACTGAATAACTGTTATGCGCAACCTACTGTTCGTCATAGTCTTGGCACTCACACAAGCTGCGGAAGCAGCATCACATGGCGAAGTCATTCAAGCCGAGTCGACCATCAGCCCCCAGCTCGGGAAATTTCGCTTTGAGTTAAGAAGCCTTGGTGCCTCTCCATACAAGCTCTGGGAATCGACGCCTGCTGAACTTGTGGTCTATCGCCAATCTGGCGAGGTACTTCAAAAACTGCCACTGGACGTAGAAATTTCTTCACCTTGGTTCGAGTTCGTCGACCTAAACGGCGATGGCTACGTCGATTTATTGGTTTACAACGCTTGTGCTGGATTTGCCCTGTGCGCAGGCCCTACAAGGGCAGCTGACGTCTTGATTTTTGCACCAAAGCTTGGCCGCTTTGTTAAGAGCAAAACGTTGTCCGGCCGAGGAGAAATTACCAAGTCAAAAGCCAAAGGGTGCGTAGTTGCCAACTACAAGAGTGGCCTTGCCGGTTATACAGACGAGGAGTGGTGTTTCGACATTAAAACCGGGCGCTGGAAAATGGTCGGTTCGTCCGGAGGCGAAGCAGATGATGAGTGAATCAAGAAGACATAACCTTGCGCTCCACCGGACCTGCTCGAAAACCCAGGAAATCCTGCAAAATGGACATCCTCCTCACGTTGAGCCTCGTCATTGAAGGTGGTTCCATTGAGATTGAAATATGCGTTGGCTTTCTTTGTCTCGGGCCTTTTTTCGCTGAACGCCAGTGCTGATTTTTGCCCGAAACAAGGCGAGCCCATCGTTACGATGCCATACAAAATGTGGATGATTTGCCACGCAGCGACCGTGCTTGTGTATGGGGAACGCAACCCTGAGGAGTACGAGTCATGCCTTGGTGATACTCCATTTGCCAAGGAGCAGGTTTTCTACGTAAGCAAAGACATGAAGCGCTTGCCCTTGCCTACGGTCAATTCTCTATTATCGGCCAAGGATAGTTTTAAGGCCCGGCTATGGTTTGTCGGAGACAGTGACCCAACGAGTGTCAAGTGCGAAGGTTCGAACAGTATCTCAGTAACGTTCTGGAGTGGTGGAAACTGCACCAAATGCACTCGAACGGTTGAGTACGTATTCACCTCTGATGGCAGGCTTCAGAGTGCAACCCTGAAATGATTGCCGCTCGAGGTCCATGCAATACACCTGGCATGCTCGGAAATTCATTCAGGTGGCTGAATTTGAACATTCCTGAACGTCTGCTTTATCAATGGCTCAGGGACAACTTAGGGTCGTAAGCAGAAGTTCCACTTTCAGTAGTTTTGATTCGGCACACGAAGCCACCCGCATCGTCTGATTCTCTACCGCACCAACGCCACCCACGGGCCCCGTCAAGCATGCCGACGGGTGGCCGGGGCGAGGTCTTAAGCGCCTGCCCTGTCTGAGCGATTTGACGTTAGCAAATCGCGAGTTCAGGCGCGCCTCGCCGCGGTCAGGCCCCGGAGGGAAGCCGCAGGCCATGCTTGTGGGGTGGCCTTGGAGGTGAAGGAGGGCTTGGCCAGGCAAGCCCTCCTTCCCGTCCGCCGCGCGGAAGCGGCAGGTAAACCATCATCCGCGGGAGCGGATACTAGCACGGTGTTGTTCGCCGCAAGAGATAAAGGCACAACTACGATATCAGGCAGCCATCCGCACCAACAGACGTAAACTCAGCCCCTTGGCGTGCCGCGCCACACTGATGCAAGCGCTGGCAGAGGCAGCCGGATGGCCGCCCGCCATTACACCGCCTTGCGCAGCGCCCAGTCGAAAGCCCGCGTCGGCAACACCCGGCGCAAGAACCAGAACAGCTTGGTGGGTGTGGTCACGCGGTAGCGCGCGGCCGGGCGTGCCACGGTAATGGCGCGCCATACCGCCTCGGCCACGGCGGTGGCCGGCAGGGTAAAGGGGGCGGCGTGGCCTTCCTTTTTCAGCCGCACCAGCTGGCTTTGGTATTCCTCGCGATGCACACTGCCCGTCACATCGACATTTTTCAGGAAGCGCTGCAGGGCATTGGGGCGGAAGCGGCTTTCAATCGGCCCCGGCTCCACCAGCGACACAAAAATGCCGGTGCCGTGCAGCTCCTGACGCAAGGTGTCGCACAGGCCCTCCATGGCGAACTTGCTGGCGTTATAGGCACCGCGCCAGCGCATGGCGGCAAAGCCCAGAATGGAACTGTTATAGATGATGCGGCCATGGCCCTGGGCGCGCATGATGGGCAACACGGCATTGGTCAGCTCCCACGGCCCGAACAGATTGGTCTCGAACTGTTCACGCATGGCCTGGCGATGAATGTCTTCCACCGCGCCCGGCTGGCCAAAGCCTGCATTATTGAACAGCGCATCCAGCCGGCCACCGCTGCGGCGCAATACCTCGGCCAAGCCCTGGCGAATGGACTCGCTGTCAGTCACATCCAGCGGCAGGCTCTCCAGCCCTTCGGCTTGCAGCCGGGCCACATCGTCGGCACTGCGGCAGCTGGCAAACACCCGCCAGCCGCGCTGCTGCAACAGTTTTGCCGTGTGGTAACCAATGCCGCTGGAGCAGCCGGTAATCAGAATGCAGGGGTGGGCGTGCACCGGAATTCCTTCTCATGTTCGGACAGACAGCCGGCACCCTACACCATCCGCCCGGCCTTGCTAAAGCGCTTTCGCTGCCGCGCTCACGCCTGACAAAGTTATCGTGTTGCCGGAGAAATGGAATAAAATGGCCGACTACCTGATTTTGCAACAAGGAAAACGCCATGGCGAAATCCGCCAAAGCCCCGGCCAGCTTTGAAACCGCACTGGCCCAGCTGGAGGACATCATCCAGGCGATGGAAGGCGGCGACCTGCCGCTGGAGTCTGCGCTCACCTCGTACAAGCAAGGCATCGAGCTGATCAAGTTCTGCCAGGGCAAATTGTCCGACGCCGAGCAGCAGCTGAAAATTCTGGAAAACGACGAACTCAAACCGCTGGACCTCAGCAATGGCCAATGAATCCTTCATCGGCTGGATGACGCAGATCCAGCAAACCATGGAAACCGCGCTGGAGCGTTTTCTGCCCTCCGCCGACAGCCTGCCGCAACGCCTGCATGAAGCCATGCGCTATGTCACGCTGCAGGGCGGCAAACGGGTGCGCCCGCTACTGGTGTTTGCCGCTGGCGAACTGAGCGGCGCCAGTACCGAGAACCTGGCCCGCGCCGCGGCCGCAGTGGAGATGATCCACGCCTATTCGCTGGTGCACGACGACCTGCCCTGCATGGACGACGATGTGCTGCGCCGTGGCAAGCCCACCTGTCATGTGGCGTTTGACGAAGCCACCGCCCTGCTGGTGGGCGATGCACTGCAGACGCTGGCCTTCGAACTGATCTCCACCCCCATGCAAGGGGTCAGCCCGGCCGCCCAGCTCAGCCTGTGCCACACCCTGGCACGCGCCTCCGGTCATGGTGGCATGGCCGGTGGCCAGGCCATCGACCTGGCCAGCGTCGGCCAGCAGCTGAACCTGCCCGAGCTGGAATTCATGCACATGCTGAAAACCGGTGCACTGATCCGCGCAGCGGTGATGCTGGGCGCACAAGCCGGCAAGCCGCTGTCGACCGCCCAGACCGAACAGCTGGACATCTTTGCCAAACGCATTGGCCTGGCCTTCCAGGTGGTGGACGACGTGCTGGACTGCGAGGCCGACACCGCCACGCTGGGCAAGACCGCCGGCAAGGATGCCGCCAACGACAAACCGACCTATGTCAGCCTGATGGGACTGGCCGAAGCCAAGCAGTTCGCCCGCGAACTGTGCGCCGAAGCCTTTGCCGCACTGGAAGGCTTCGGACCGGATGCCGACCGCCTGAAACAACTGGCCGACTATATCGTAGCCCGCTCGTTTTAACCGCAGAAGAACAACAATGACCCCGCTGCTCGACACCATCCACCTGCCCTCCGACCTGCGCGCCCTCAGCCGCCAGCAACTGCCGCAACTGGCCACGGAACTGCGCGCATTTCTGGTCGACACGGTCAGCAAGACCGGCGGCCACTTTGCCTCCAACCTGGGCAGCATCGAGCTGACCATCGCCCTGCACTATGTGTTCAACACGCCGGACGACAGGCTGGTATGGGATGTGGGCCACCAGACCTATCCGCACAAGATTCTCACCGGCCGTCGCGAACGCATGGGCAGCATGCGCCAGCAAGGCGGGCTGGCCGGCTTCCCCAAGCGCGAGGAATCGCCCTACGACACCTTTGGCGTGGGTCATTCCTCCACCTCCATCGGTGCGGCACTGGGCATGGCGGTAGCCGCCAGGCTGCAGGGGCTGGAGCGCAAGTGCGTGGCCATCATCGGTGACGGCGCCATGACGGCCGGCCAGGCTTTCGAGGCGCTGAACAATGCCGGAGCGATGGATACCGACTTGCTGGTCATCCTCAACGACAACGACATGTCGATTTCGCCCAATGTCGGCGCGCTGAACAATTATCTGGCCAAGCTGATGTCCGGCCGCTTTTATGCCGCCATGCGCGAAGGCTCCAGCAAGGTGCTGGGCATTGCCCCGCCGCTGAAGGAAATCGCCAGCAAGGTGGAAGAACACGTCAAGGGCTTCTTCACCCCCGGCACCCTGTTCGAAGAGTTTGGCTTCAACTATATCGGGCCCATCGACGGCCACGATATCGATGTGCTGGTGGACACGCTCAAGAACATCCGCAGCCTGAAAGGGCCGCAGTTCCTGCATATCGTCACCAAGAAGGGCCACGGCTACAAGCTGGCGGAGAACGATCCGGTCAAATACCACGGCGTCACCAAGTTCGACCCGGCCAACGGCCTGGCCGGCAGCAAGAGCGGCGGCAAGCCGCAATACACCCAGGTGTTTGGCGACTGGATCTGCGATATGGCCAAGCTGGATGCACGCCTGGTGGGCATCACCCCGGCCATGCGCGAAGGCTCCGGCCTGGTGCGTTTCGAGAAGGAACACCCGGAGCGCTACTTCGACGTGGCGATTGCCGAGCAGCATGCCGTGACCTTTGCCGCCGGCCTCGCCTGTGACGGCGCCAAGCCGGTGGTGGCGATCTACTCCACCTTCCTGCAGCGCGGCTACGACCAGCTGATTCACGATGTGGCACTGCAAAACCTGCCGGTGCTGTTTGCCATCGACCGTGCCGGCCTGGTGGGAGCGGACGGCCCCACCCACGCCGGCGCCTTCGACATCTCTTTCCTGCGCTGCATTCCCAATATGACGGTGATCACCCCGTCCGACGAAAACGAATGCCGCCAGCTGCTGTATACCGCCTTCCAGCTGGATAGTCCCAGCGCCGTGCGCTACCCGCGCGGCGTGGGTCCGGGTGCGGAAATCCAGCAGGAAATGAGCGCGTTGCCGCTGGGCAAGGGGGTGCTGCGCCGCAGCGGCCAGGGCAAGGTGGCGATACTGGCCTTTGGCAGCATGGTGGCGCCGGCACTGGCCGCGGCCGAGGCACTGGATGCCTCGGTAGCCGACATGCGCTTTGTCAAACCGCTGGACACGGCCCTGATCCGCCAACTGGCCGACACGCATGACTACATGGTCACCGTGGAAGAAAACGTGGTGATGGGTGGTGCCGGTTCCGGCTGTCTGGAAGCCATGCAGGCCATGGGCATCGTCAAGCCGGCCTTGCTGCTGGGCCTGCCGGACGACTATGTCGAACATGGCGACCCCACCGTGCTGCTGGCCGATTGCGGCCTGAACGCCGCCGGCATCGAAGCCAGCATCCGCAGCTGGTTGCCGCAGCAGTAAACGCCGCCGGGCAGAGGGTGCAGTACCGCTGGGGCAAGACGCGCCAGCGCAGACAATAAAGCAGAACGGCCCGCAACCGGGTGTGGTGAGCGGTGCCAGACAGCATAAGGGGAAGTCATGGGGGGAATTGATCTGGCAACCTGGCTGAACCTCAGGGGCAGCCCGTTCGAGGCGCTGCCGCTGTTTGTCACCAGCCTGGCCATCGGCCTGCTGATGGGGGTGGAACGCGAACGCAAGCATCACACCCTGGCCGGCATCCGCACCTTTCCGCTGATCGCCATCCTCGGCACGCTGACCGCCATGCTGGACGCCCCCGCCCACGGCGTGCTGCTGCAAACCGTGGGCCTGCTGGCCGTGGCCAGCCTGGGTTTTCTGCCCGAACACAGCGGCGAGCCGGACAAAACCGAACCGCGCACCACCACGGTGGCTTCGCTGCTGGTGATGTATTGCCTGGGCGCGCTGGTATGGCACGGTTATGGCGGCGTGGCCGTGGCGGTGGGTATTGTTGCCACTGCCCTGCTTTATCTCAAGCCGGAACTCACCGGCCTCACCCACAAGCTGGAGCGGCGCGACCTGCTGTCGCTGCTGCAGTTTGCCGCGCTGTCCTTCATTGTGCTGCCACTGCTGCCCAACCGCACCTTCGGCCCCTACCAAGCAGTCAATCCGCACCAGGTATGGCTGATGGTGACGCTGATTGTCGGCATCAGCCTGTCCGGCTATCTGGCGGTGAAGCTGCTGGGCCAGCGCGTGGGCGGCCCCTTGCTGGGCATACTGGGCGGTCTGGTGTCCTCCACCGCCACCAGCCTGATCTACGCGCGTGAGGCGCGTGCCAATCCGCAGTCCATCCAGCTGGCCACCGCCGTCATCCTGCTGGCCAATCTGGTGCTGTTCGTACGGCTGATGCTGCTGGCCGCCGTGGTGCAAACCAGCGTGCTGCCGGCGGTGCTGTGGGTGCTGCTGCCCGGCCTGCTGTGCGGGCTGGCCTGCGCCCTGCTGCAATTGAAGCGCCGCCAGAGCGAGCAGCAACAGCCGGACCTGAGCCTGAGCAATCCGTCCGAAATGAAGCTGGCATTGGGCTTTGGTGCCATGTTTGCGCTGGTGATGTTCTGCGCCGCCTGGCTGAATGCCGAATTCGGCAGCAAGGGCGTGTATGTGGTGGCGCTGATTTCCGGCCTGAACGATGTGGATGCCATCTCGCTGACCGCTTTCAACCTGTTCGGTGAAAGCAGGCTGGATGGTCAGCAGGTGGCCACCACGCTGGCCCTGGCCATCACCGCCAACAACACCTTCAAGTTCGGCCTGATCGCCAGCCTGGGCGGTGCCACACTGGCCCGGCGCTGCCTGCCCACCCTGCTGGCCGCCAGCCTTGGCATGCTGGGCGGCCTGCTGGTGCTGGGCTGGGGCAGCTAGGCCGCCATGCGCTGGCGCGACAGGCGCACAATGCAGCCCTTGTAAGCCTCACCGCTTTCCATCCGGCCTGGCGCACGCTGGCTGTCAAAGCCATAGCCCAGCGCTGCCATTTCGCGGCAGAAACCGGCGCGGTTGCCACGGTCGGGGTCGACGATGATGACCTCGGCCGCAGTATTGGCATGGCTGTCGATAAAGTGGGCCAGCTGGCCCGGCTGCTGGCGTTCGTACAGCACGTCGCTGCCGATGATCAGGTCGAAACGTCCCAGCTCCGGATTGCAGCCACCCCAGTCGCCCGCCTGGTATTCCAGCGGTGACAAATCATTCAGCAGCAGGTTTTCCCGCAAAAAATCCGGGCTGCGCGGATGCCAGTCGGTGACGGTGACATCGCCATCGCGGCGGTGCACCACCATGCTGGCCAGCGCCAGCCCGGCACCGATTTCCAGCACGCGCAAGCCGGCCAGCGGCTCACTATGCATCAGCAGGGCCAGTACGCGGGCCGATGGCCACAACAGGCCGAACAAGGGCCAGCTGGCCGGCGAGATGCCACGCTGTTCGGCCTCGCCCAGCGGGTCGGCGTATTGCTGGGAATCCAGCAGGGAACGAATGAGATAATCGGTGCCGCCAACGGACACCGTTTGCTGCTTGGTCAGATAGCCGGGCATGCCGGGACGCCTTTACGCAAGGGAAACTGGGTTGCACTGCAGGAAACGTTCTGATCGAACGGGCAGTCACTTCCGGAATCACTCGGGCAAGGGGCATGCGGGGACGAAAAGGCAGTCGGATACCGCGCCCCCGTCCTGGCAGCGCGGCTGAAACCGGGTTCAGGGTAACATCTGCCCTGCCCGTCTGCTCATTTTTGTGTCGTGCAGCAATGCGGCGGCAAGGCTTAACGCGCCGGCAACAGCTGCGCCAGTGCGCGGCGGATGGTGGCCGCGGTTTCCAGCGGATGCTCCAGTGGAAACAGGTGGCTGCCTGGCTGCTGATGCAGTTGCATGGCGAAATGCCGCTGCATGAAGCGGATGTCCGCCGCGCGCACCACATCGGACTGCGTACCGGCGACAAAGGCTGCCGGCACCGTCAGCTGACCGCGATAACGCGGGAAGTCATGCGGCAGGCCGCAGTAGATCTGGTGCTCGATCTGCGGGCGAAACTTCAGCCGGCGCCCCCCCTGGCCATTGTCCACCGTGCCATGCCGGGCATAATCGGCCAGGCAGTCCGGATCAAACCGGGCAAACGCCGGCTTGCGGGCAAAGTAGTCCTGCACCATGTCCACGCTGGCCCAGTTATCACGCCGGCGCAGGGTGTTGCCACCCGGCGTGACGCGGTCGATGAAGCCCAGCTTCTTGGCCAGCCAGATCCCCAGCGAGCGGCGCGGCCCCATCAGCGGCGAATCCAGAATCACCAGCGCCTTGAACAGCTCCGGCCGCCTGAGCGCCGCATAAAACAGCAGGAAACCGCCCAGCGAATGGCCGACGCCGATGACAGGCATGGCATAATGCTGCCCGATGTGCTGGATGAGTTCCTCGACCAGCTGTGGCCAGCAGTCGCTGACCGGAAAGCGCGGATCATGGCCGATGGTGTCCTGCCAGCCCAATTCGTAGTCGGTGGCCAGCGCTCCCAGCAGCTTGCCGTATACCGTGGCCGGAAAGCTGTTGGCATGCGCAAAATGAATGATGTCCCGCATGATGTGATGTTTCGCCCATATTGTGTTGTTGTTGGTCGATACTACCGTAAAATGGCGGCTGCCCGACCCTGCGCGCCACTTGCCGCAAGCAGGCAGGAACCCGGCAGCCGTCTGCTGGTCAACCCTTGCTCTACCAAACTGAACCCCGCCATGCCCCAGTCTCTGTTACGCCTGTTTTCTCCCCTGCTACGCCTGCTGGCCCTGCTGAGCCTGCTTGGCAGCAGCCTGCCGGCGCTGGCAGTCAATCAGGAAGACCTGCTGCCACCGGAAAAAGCCTTTGCTGTCAGCGTGGAGCGCCAGGCCGACCACTTGCTGCTGCAGCTGGCCGTGGCCGACAACTATTATGTCTACCGCGACCGCATCTCCTTCAGCACCGAACCGGCCGGGCTGCTGGGCACGCCGGCGTTGCCGCTGGGCAAGGAAAAGCATGATCCCTTTTTCGGCAAGCAGGTGATCTACCTGGGCAAGCAGCTGATCAAGCTGCCGCTGACAGCCGGCGCGCCGGCGCGCTTCCAGCTGAATGTCAAACTGCAAGGCTGCTCCACAGCTGGCGTGTGCTACCCGCCCTATACCCATCACCTGAATATCGACAGCTACGGCAGCGCCCAGAACGGTGGCGACTGGCTGGCGGATGCCACGCCGGGAAAGCCGGCGGGTAGCAGCGGCAATCTGGCGGCCAGGGGCTGGCTGGCCACGCTCGGCAGTTTTCTGCTGGCCGGGCTGGGCATGGCCTTTACCGCCTGCATGTATCCGCTGCTACCCATCGTCTCCTCGCTGATTGCCGGTGAAGGCCAGCACATCACCCGCCAACGCGGCTTCTGGCTGTCGCTGACCTATGTGCAGGGCCTGGCGCTCACTTACACCGTGATCGGCATCATCGCCGGACTGACCGGTTCGCTGCTCACCGTCTGGCTGCAACAGCCGGCCGTGATCCTGTCGGCCAGCGTGCTGATGGTGGTGTTTGCCCTGTCGATGTTCGACCTCTACACCATCCAGCTGCCATCGGCACTGCAATCGCGGCTGGCCGATGCCTCCAACCGCCTGTCCGGCGGCAAGCTGGCCACGGTATTTGCCATGGGTGCGCTCTCCGCGCTGATCATCGGCCCCTGCGTGGCCCCGCCGCTGGCACTGGCGCTGGGCTATATCGGCAGCACCGGCGATGCCGTGCTGGGCGGTGCGGCGCTATACGCGATGGCGCTGGGGCTGGGCCTGCCCTTGCTGCTGATCGGCACCTTCGGCGGCCATGTGCTGCCGCGTGCCGGCGGCTGGATGAAGGCAGTCAAGGCCGGCTTCGGCGTGCTGATGCTGGGCCTTGCCATCTGGATGGCCAGCCCCTTTCTGCCGGGCAGCCTGGCACTGCTGCTGTGGGCTGCGCTGTGTGTGGGCTGCGCGGTCTTTCTCAAGGCATTCGAAACCCTGCCCGGCAATGCTCATGTCAGCCACAAGCTGGGCAAGGGGCTGGGGCTGCTGTTGTTTCTGGTAGGCGCCGCCCAGCTGGCCGGTGCGCTGGCGGGCGAATCCGATCCGCGTTATCCGCTGAAATGGCTGGCCGGCAACAAGGCGCAGGCTGGCGTCAGCCAGTCCATGCATTTCGGCCCGGTCAACGACAATGCCGGCCTCGATGCCGCCCTGGCCGAGGCCCGCGCCCAGGGCAAGCCACTGTTGCTGGATTTCTATGCCGACTGGTGCGTGTCGTGCAAGGAAATGGAAAGCGACACCTTCCCCGCCCCCGCCGTGGCCGCCAAACTGCAAGGCTATGTGCTGTTGCGTGCCGATGTCACCGCCAACCTGCCGCAACATCAGGCCCTGCTCAAACGCTTTGGCCTGTATGGCCCGCCCGGCATCATCCTGTTTGACCCGGCAGCTCAGGAAAAAGGCCGGGTGATCGGCTTTACTCCGGCTGCCGATTTTGCCCGCCAACTGTAAACCATCCCGCAGTAACCCAAACGTCATTAAAATTTGTCAGCCTTATCGCTAATATCGAGGATCAGCATGGGCAGGGCCTGAGCCGTGTGCGGGCGGACCCTGCCCTGCATGGCATGTGGATTGCTTGGTGCAGTACCGATATCGGGCCGTACTGACAGGCCATGCCCGCAGGGTGTGTGCCGTTAATGAAACCGCAGATGAATGTTGGGGGGAGTGATGGGTCTCATGTTTTGGGCTAAGACTGATCCGGTCGCAGCGACCGGGCCACAAGATGCCGTGTCGGAAGATACCTTGCGCCGTACCGTCACCGCGCTGGCCGAGCGCGTTGGCCGGCTGGGCATTGAATCGGTGGAAATAGATGGCCGGGTGGACACGGTGCATGCGCGGGCCACCAGCCGTACGGAGAAAATGGCCTCGATGGTCGAGGCAGTACATTCCCTGTCCGGTGCCAACATCCGTATCGGCGATGCCGCCGAATCCACCCATAAAAATGCCAGCGAAGCCGCCAACTGCATGGAAGAAACCCGTGCCACGGTCAAAGTGGCACTGGATGCCATTCTTGAGCTGGTGGACGGTGTGGGCCAGATCGAAGCCAAGCTGCCGGAAATCCTCACCTCGCTGGAGCATGTCTCCCAGGTTTCCAAAACGGTCAACGATGTTGCGAAACAGACCAATCTGCTGGCGCTGAATGCCTCCATCGAAGCCGCCCGTGCCGGAGAAGCCGGCCGCGGTTTTGCCGTGGTGGCCGACAACGTGAAGAACCTTTCCGCCCAGACCGAGGGTGCCGTGCAAATGATTCAGGCCACGCTCAGTGCGCTCAGCAGCCAGGTGGATGCGCTGATCGCCAACAGCCGCGCCGCCTCGCAAGTGGCTCAGGCAGCACGCTCCGGCACCGGCGAGATTGGCTCTGCCGTGACGCGCATTGATCAGATCAGCCAGGACCTGGCCCAGGTCAAGCAATCGGTGGCGGGGATTGTGGAAGAGGCGGTAGGCAACCGCGAACACTGCCGTCATATTGAAGACGAAATCCGGCTTGTGGCGGAAACCACCCGGGAATCGCTGAAGGATATCGAAGTCATCAAGGGCCATACCGCCTCGCTGCTGAACATGAGCGAGGATCTGGTGTCGCTCACCTCCGAAGCCGGTATCAAAACGGTGGATACGCCGTTTATCGAGAAAATCGTGGCGGCGGCCAAACAGGTGTCCACACTGTTCGAAGACGCGGTAAAACGCGGCGAGATTGCCATCAACGATCTGTTCGACACCCAGTACCAGCAAGTACCGGATATCACGCCGCCGCATTACCTGACGCGCCACACCGAATTCTGCGCCCGCCATCTGGGCCCTTTGTGTGACCGGATAGTCGACTCCTCGCCCGACATCATCGCCTGCACACCGGGCGACATGAACAATTACTACCCGATCATCAACCGCGAATTTGCCAAACCACCCACCGCTGACCCGGTATGGAATGCGGCCAACTCCCGTGCCAGAACACGTCAGCTGGACCGCACCTCGCTCAACCAGATGAAGACCAACAAGCCCTTCCTGGTACAAACCTACCGCCGCAATATGGGCGGTGGCCGCTTTGACCTGATGAAGAACTATTCGGCGCCCATCATGGTGCAGGGCAGGCAGTGGGGCGTGCTGCGCATCATGGTCAAGGTGCGATGAACTGGCCGTGCAGGGCGGGAACACGGTTTTCCGGCTTGCGCTGGCTTGAAGTCCGCGGGTTGATCCATTAACGTGTCACACCAACGGGCAGGCCTTGTGCCTGCTTTTTTTACTCAGACTCCGGATTTCCTCATGACGCCCAAACCCTTCCCCAGCATCAGTGTGATGGCGGTATTGCGCATCGCCGTGCTGGGCCTGCTCATCCTGTCCTGCATCAAGGTGATCCAGCCCTTTCTGGGAGCGCTGACCTGGGCGGCCATCATTGCCATCTCCGCCTGGCCGCTGTTCACCCGCCTGCGGCTGCGCCTGAATGGCCGCGCCAAGCTGGCGGCCATCCTGATTGTCGGCGGGCTGTCACTGACGCTGGCCATTCCCATCGGGCTGATGGCGCTGACGCTGGCCGATACCATACCGCAGCTCACCAATATGTCGCGTGACCTCACCAGCTTTCATCTGCCGGATGCGCCCAACTGGGTGAGCACCCTGCCGCTGGTGGGCGACAGCCTGCACAAGTTCTGGCTGAGCGTGCAGGCCGACCTGCCCGGTTTCATCGACAAAATCCGCCCGGCCATCAACAAGGCGGCGCTGTGGGCGCTGGAGGGCGGCGCCTCGGCCAGCCTCAGCATGCTGGAAATCGTGCTGGCCATCGTCATCGCCGGCCTGTTGCTGATCAATGGCGACAAGCTGTGGGACGGTGCCGAACTGGCCATCAGCAAGCTGGGGGGCGCCACGGCGGACGAGCTGCCGGAAGTCATCGCCCGCACCATCCGCAGCGTCACCACCGGCGTGGTGGGCACCGCCCTGGCGCAGACCGTGCTATGCGTGATCGGCCTGCTGATCGCCGGCGTGCCCGGCGCGCTGGTACTGGGCTTTCTGTGCTTTATCGTGGCGGTGGCGCAGCTGCCTACCCTGCTGATCTGGCTGCCGGCTGCACTGTGGGTGTTCTACACCGGCCAGACCGGGCTGGGCATCTTCCTGCTGGTATGGGGTTTCCTGCTGGTCAACACCATCGACAATGTGCTCAAGCCGCTGCTGATCAGCCAGGGCGCACAGATGCCGCTGTCCATCATTTTCATGGGGGTGATCGGCGGCCTGCTGGCCTGGGGTCTGCTGGGCCTGTTCATCGGCCCCACCCTGCTGGCGGTGGGCTTTACCTTGTTCCAGCACTGGCTGCGCCCGGAGAATTACCCGGAGCATGCCGAGGAGTCCGAGTCCCCATACGATGAACAGGAAGAGCATCAGTCCTGAAATGCGCAAAGGCATGCCATGCAAACCTTGGTCATGACATCCAAAATCGACCTGTGGCTGGTGGCGGTAGCCGTAATGGCCACAGCCATGGTAGTGGTGGCTGCGACTCGTGCTCCGCTGGCTGAGACAGGAAAAATTCTGGGCATCCTGCTGAGCGGCATACCACTGCTGCTGTTGCTGTGGTATCCGCTTAGCAATACCCAGTACACGCTGGATAAGCAAAGCCTGATGGTACGCAGTGGCTTGTTCCGCTGGAACATCCCGGTCTCTGCCATCAAAAGCGTCACGCCAAGCCGGGACATGGCCTCGGCACCTGCGCTATCGCTAGACCGGCTGCTGATTCGTTATTCCCAGGATGGTCAGGCCAAGAGCATCCTGATTTCCCCGCTGGACCAGACTTTGTTCATGCAAAGACTGGACACGCTGAGATCGCAATCATCCCCTGCAGCAAACTGACTCTGCCTGGCCTGACATGGCCAGCACACCGCAGCAATCCATGACAGTAGTCAGCCCGGTCATCAGGTCCGGGCTGACAGTCCAGCATCCAGTCTTACAGCAGTTCCAGCGCCACCGCCGTAGCCTCGCCACCACCAATGCACAGGCTGGCCACACCGCGTTTGCCACCGTGCTGGCGCAGGGCTGCCAGCAGCGTCACCATCACCCGCGCACCGGATGCGCCGATGGGATGGCCCAGCGCACAGGCACCACCATGCACGTTCACCTTGTCATGCGGCAGGCCCAGGTCCTGCATGGCTGCCATGGTGACCACGGCAAAGGCTTCGTTGATTTCAAACAGGTCGACATCGCCCACCGTCCAGCCGGTCTTGGCCAGCAGCTTGCGCATGGCCCCCACCGGCGCGGTGGTGAACAGCCCCGGTTCCTGGGCGTGGGTGGCGTGGGCCAGCAGCCGTGCCAGCGGCTTGAGACCGCGCCGCGCCGCTTCGCTGGCGGTCATCAACACCAGCGCCGCGGCTCCGTCGGAAATGGAGCTGGAATTGGCGGCGGTCACCGTGCCGTCCTTGCGGAAAGCCGGCTTGAGGCTGGCAATCTTGTCGAGGCGGGCCTTGAGCGGCTGCTCGTCGATATCCAGCGCCTGCTCACCGGTTTTGCCCGTCACCACGACCGGGGTGATTTCCTCGCGGAAACGGCCGGCGGCAATCGCCTCCTGCGCACGGGTAAGCGAGGCGATGGCAAAGGCGTCTTGCGCCTCGCGGCTGAAGCCGTACTCGGCGGCACAGTTTTCGGCAAACACCCCCATCAGCTTGCCCTTGTCGTAGGCATCTTCCAGTCCGTCCAGAAACATGTGGTCCTTGATTTCGCCATGCCCCAGCCGCAGGCCGCCACGCGCCTTGGGAATCAGATAAGGCGAATTGCTCATGCTTTCCATGCCACCGGCCACCATCACGCTGGCCGAGCCAGCCAGCAGCAGGTCGTGCGCCAGCATGGCGGCCTTCATGCCGGAGCCGCACATCTTGTTGATGGTGGTACAGCCTGCGGCCAATGGCAGGCCGGCGCCCAGCGCGGCCTGGCGTGCCGGGGCCTGTCCCTGGCCGGCGGGCAGCACGCAGCCCATGATCACCTCGTCGACATCCTCGGCAGCCACACCGGCCCGCTCCACTGCCGCGCGAATGGCGGCGGCACCCAGCTGGCTGGCGGTCTGTCCGGCAAACATGCCCTGAAAGCCGCCCATGGCGGTACGGGCCATGCCCACAATGACAATCGATTCTTGCTGTTGCATTTGCGTTTTCCTTCCTGAATGGCTTGCTTGCCCGGCTAATGTCTTCTGTCTTCAAACTGCCTGTTTGCCCAGTGCTTTTTCGCACTGGCTGCGGATCTGGCCGATCTCGCCCAGCACCACGCGGATATCGTCCAGCTGTTCCTGTAATTGCTGTTCCTTGCGGCTGAGAATGCGGATGAATTCGCGCAGCTGCGGTTCGTCGTTGCTGGCGGCGTCGTACAAATCAAACAGCTCGCGGATTTCCAGCAAGGACAGGCCGATGCGCTTGCCACGCAAAATCAGCATCAGCCTTACCCGGTCGCGCCGGCTGTAGATGCGGCGCTGCCCTGCCCGCTGCGGCTCCAGCAAGCCCTGGTCTTCGTAAAAGCGGATGGTGCGCGTGGTGACATCAAATTCGCGTGCCAGCTCGCTGATGCTAAAAGTGTGTTCGGCCATCTGCCGCTTCCCTGTTGTTGTTTTGGCCCTGCATCCAGTCTGTGACAAGGGCGGATTGCGCCGCTGCCCTGCTTTCTCTTCCCTGATGGCTGATTGTTGATTGACGTTGACGTAAACGTCAAGTTATTGTGATAAAAACAACGCAGGAGAAACGCAGATGAGCATCCTCAACATCGCCGTCGTCGGTGCCGGCACCATGGGCAACGGCATTGCCCAGGTTTTTGCCATGCATGGCTTTGACGTGAAACTGGCCGACGTCAATGAGCCTGCCCTGCACAAGGGCCTGGCCGCCATTGGCAACAGCCTGGCACGCATGGCGAAGAAAGGCAGCATTGCCGAAGCCGACATCGCCAGCATTCTGGCGCGCATCCACCCCACCACCCGGCTGGCCGAGCTGGCCGACCGCGATCTGGTGGTCGAAGCCGCCACCGAAAACCCGGCGATCAAGGAGTCCATCTTCCGCGAACTGGGCAGCGTGGTGCGGGCAGACGCCATTCTGGCATCCAATACCTCGTCCATTTCGCTCACCTGCATTGCCGCCTGGGTGCCGCAGCCGGAACGCGTGGTGGGCATGCACTTCATGAACCCGGTGCCCTTGATGCAGCTGGTGGAAATCATCCGTGCCATCCAGACCAGCGATCACACTTACCAGAAGGTATTCGAACTGGCGGTGGCGCTGGGCAAGACTCCGGTGACGGTGAAGGACGGCCCGGGTTTTGTCTCCAACCGCATCCTGATGCCGATGATCAACGAAGCGGCCTTTGCCCTGTTCGAAAACCTGGCCACGGCGGAAGACATCGACACCGTGATGAAGCTGGGCATGAACCACCCCATCGGCCCTTTGGCACTGGCCGACCTGATTGGCCTGGATACCTGCCTGTCCATCATGGACATCCTTTATACCGAATTCCGTGACAGCAAATACCGCGCCTGCCCGCTGCTGGTGCAACTGGTGGCGGCCGGACAGCTGGGGCGCAAGAGTGGCAAGGGTTTTTATCACTACGACTGACATACCAAGACGGCACACAAGCCGCCAAGCACAGGAGAGTTGCAGATGAAACAGGCTGTTCCCAGCGTCAAGCTGTTGATCAACGGTGAATTTGTCGAATCGCGCAGCCAGGAGTGGCGCGACATCATCAACCCGGCCACACAAGAAGTGCTGGCACGGGTACCGATGGCCACGGCAGAAGAAGTGCAAGCCGCTGTCGCCAGTGCCAAAACGGCATTTGCCAGCTGGAAGAAAACCCCCATCGGCAGCCGCGCCCGGATTTTCCTCAAGTACCAGCAGCTGATTCGCGAGCACATGAAGGAACTGGCCGCGCTGCTGACGGCAGAACAGGGCAAAACCCTGGCCGATGCCGAGGGCGATATCTTCCGTGGGCTGGAAGTGGTGGAACACGCCGCCAGCATTGGCAATCTGCAACTGGGCGAATACGCCGAAAACGTGGCTGGCGGGGTGGATACCTACACCGTACAACAGCCGCTGGGCGTCTGTGCCGGCATCACCCCCTTCAACTTCCCGGCGATGATTCCGCTGTGGATGTTCCCGATGGCCATTGCCACCGGCAATACCTTTGTGCTGAAACCGTCCGAGCAGGACCCGATGGTGACCATGCGGCTGGTGGAACTGGCCTTGCAGGCTGGCATCCCGGCTGGGGTGCTGAATGTGGTGCATGGTGGCGAAGCGGTGGTGAATGCCATTTGCGACCACCCGGACATCAAGGCCATCTCTTTTGTCGGCTCCAGCCGCGTCGGCACTCATGTGTACAACCGCGCCAGCCTGGCCGGCAAGCGCGTGCAATGCATGATGGGTGCCAAGAACCACGCCATCGTGCTGCCGGATGCCAACAAGGAACAGGCGCTGAACCAGCTGACCGGCGCGGCCTTTGGCGCAGCCGGCCAGCGCTGCATGGCCTTGAGTGTGGCGGTGCTGGTGGGTGAAGCACGCAGCTGGATTCCAGACCTGGTAGCCAAGGCCAAAACCCTGCGCGTGGGCGCAGGCAAGGACAACCCGGACCTGGGCCCGCTGATTTCCTGCGCTGCACGCGAACGGGTGACTAGCCTGATCAATCAGGGCGTGGCCGCAGGCGCCGTGCTGGAGCTGGATGGCCGGGAAGTGCAAGTGGATGGCTACCCGGAGGGAAACTTTGTCGGCCCCACCATTTTCTCGGGCGTGGCCACTGACATGGCCATCTATCAGCAGGAAATCTTCGGCCCGGTGCTGTGCCTGCTGGGCGTGGACACGCTGGATGAGGCCATTGCCACCATCAATGCCAACCCCAATGGCAACGGCACCGCCATCTTCACCCAGAGCGGCGCTGCCGCACGGCGCTTTCAGGAGGACATCGACGTCGGTCAGGTCGGCATCAATGTACCCATTCCGGTGCCGGTGCCGCTGTTCAGCTTTACCGGCTCGCGCGGCTCCAAGCTGGGCGACCTCGGCCCCTACGGCAAGCAGGTCATCCTGTTCTATACCCAGACCAAAACCGTCACCAGCCGCTGGTTCGACGACGAGGCCAGCAGCGGCAAGGTGCACACCACCATTTCACTGCGCTGACCTGCGCAGAAATGAACTGATAAACGCAGACCGCTTCACGTCAGATAAAACAAGACAGCAGCAGGCCGCCCTCCCCCACCGGCCCGGCTGCTGCAAGAGGAGAAACCGACATGGACTTTGCACTCAACGAACAGCAACTGGCCTTCCAGGACAGCGCACGCGACTTTGCCAGCAGCCGCCTGGCGCCGTTTGCCGCCGCATGGGACTTGGAAGAAACCTTTCCGCTGGATACCATCCGTGAAGCCGGCGACATGGGCTTTCTCGGCCTGTACACCCCGGAAAGCCACGGCGGGCTGGGCCTGTCGCGGCTGGATTCGGCTATCGTGTTTGAAGAACTGGCCGCTGGCTGCACCTCCACTGCCGCCTATCTCACCATCCACAATATGGTGAGCTGGATGATTGCCAGCTTCGGCAGCACCACGCTGGCCGGGGAATGGGTGCCGCGCATGGTGAGCGGCGAAGTGCTGGGCAGCTATTGCCTGACCGAGCCGGGTGCCGGCTCCGATGCCGCCTCGCTCAAGACCCGCGCCGAGAAAAAGGGCGAAGTCTATGTGCTGAACGGCAGCAAGATGTTCATCTCCGGCGCGGGCAGCACCGATGTGCTGGTGGTGATGGCCCGCACCGGCGGCCCCGGCCCCAAAGGCGTGTCGGCCTTTGTGGTGCCCGCCAATGCACCCGGCGTGCAGTACGGCAAGAAGGAAAAGAAAATGGGCTGGAACAGCCAGCCCACCCGCGCCATCACCTTCGACAATGTGGAAATTCCGGCAGGCAACCTGCTGGGCGAAGAAGGCATGGGCTTTGCCTATGCCATGAAGGGGCTGGATGGTGGCCGCATCAATATCGCTACCTGCGCCGTGGGCACCGCCCAGGCCGCGCTGAATGCCGCCCAACGCTATGTGCAGGAACGGCAACAGTTCGGCCAGCCGCTGGCCGACTTCCAGACCGTACAGTTCCGCCTGGCCGACATGCTGACCGAGCTGGTGGCCGCACGGCAGATGGTACGGCTGGCGGCATTCAAGCTGGACAGCGGCAGCACCGACGCCAGTGCCTACTGTGCCATGGCCAAGCGCTTTGCCACCGATCTGTCATTCAATGTCGCCAATAATGCCTTGCAGCTGTTTGGCGGCTATGGCTACCTGAAGGACTTCCCGCTGGAACGCCATGTCCGTGATGCCCGCGTGCACCAGATTCTGGAAGGCACCAACGAGGTGATGCGCATGATAATCGCCCGGCAGTTGCTGAAGGACGGCGCGCTGGAAAACCTCCGTTGAGAACCTCCATGCACCCTGTTTGTGTGGTGCATGTTGCAATACAGGATTGATGTTGTCGACGCAGCCACGGCCCCATCAAGCCTGCCGCCGGATGGCAGGCCCGAGGTATTAAGCGGCTGCATGTTTGAGCCCTGCGACGCTAGCGCAGGGCGAGTTCAGCCGCGCCTCGGGACTGACAGGATCCGGCGGGCAGCCGCAGGCCAGGCTTGCCGGGGTGGCCTTTAGGGGTGGAGGGGATATTTGGCCACGCAAATATCCCCTCCCTGCCGCCGGGCTGCCCCGGCAAACCAAACCGGCATCCGCGACGCGGATTCAGGACAGCAAAGATCGTATACAGACTGTAGGTACTACTTACCAATGATCGGGAACGCCATGACACATTACGCGCATCTGCAAGTGGAAATACGCGGCCACACCGCCCAGGTCACCATCGACAACCCGCCAGCCAACACCTGGAACCGCGCCAGCCTGAACGCGCTCAAGCAACTGGTGGCGGACCTGAACGCGGACGACAACATCTACGCGCTGGTGATCACCGGCAGCGGCAGCAAGTTCTTCTCCGCCGGGGCCGATCTCAACCTGTTTGCCGACGGCAACAAGCTGGTGGCCACCGAAATGACCATGCTGTTCGGCGAGGCCTTCGAAGCACTGGCGGCCTTCCGTGGCGTCAGCATTGCCGCCATCAACGGCTATGCCATGGGCGGCGGGCTGGAATGCGCGCTGGCCTGCGACATCCGCATTGCCGAAGTCCAGGCGCAAATGGCGCTGCCGGAAGCCGCGGTCGGCCTGCTGCCCTGCGCTGGCGGCACGCAGCAACTGCCGTGGCTGGTGGGTGAAGGCTGGGCCAAGCGCATGATTCTGTGTGGCGAGCGGGTGGATGCCGACACCGCCGAGCGCATCGGTCTGGTGGAAGAAGTAGTCGGCCAGGGCCAGGCGCTGGAAGCCGCGCTCAAGCTGGCGGAAAAAGTAGCACGGCAGTCGCCCTCCTCGGTCAAGGTGTGCAAACAGCTGGTGCAGCGCGCCCGCATCGAACCGCCCGGCTATAACCTGATTCACGAGCGCGAGCAGTTCATCAAGCTGTTCGATACCGCCGACCAGCAAGAAGGCGTGCAAGCCTTTCTGGCCAAGCGCAGCCCGCAATGGCACAACCGCTGACAGGAGCCGCCATGCACGACGCCGTGTTGTTTGAAGAACTCCGCTGTGCCGATGGCAAGCGCCTGGGCATTGCCACCCTCAACAGCGAAAAATCACTGAACGCACTGACGCTGCAGATGATACGCCTGCTGCAGCCGCAGCTGGCCGCCTGGGAAGCCGACCCCGATATCGCCGCCGTGCTGCTGCGCGGTGCTGGCGAAAAAGCCTTTTGTGCCGGGGGCGATGTGCGTGCCCTGCGCGAAGCGCTGCTGAGCGACGACAGCCATCCGCAGCCGCAGGCGCTGGCCTTCTTCCGCGAAGAATACGCGCTGGATTACCACATTCATTGCTATGCCAAGCCGCTCATCGTGTGGGGCCACGGCATCGTGATGGGCGGAGGGCTGGGGCTGATGGCCGGGGCCAGCCACCGCGTGGCCACCAGCGCCACCCGCATTGCCATGCCGGAAATCACCATCGGCCTGTATCCCGACGTGGCCGGCAGCTGGTTTCTGCAACGCATGCCCGCCCGCGTCGGCCTGTTCCTCGGCCTGACCGGCGCACCACTCAACGCCCACGATGCGCTGATCTGCAATCTGGCTGACCACGTGCTGGCCAGCGATGCCTGGCCGCAGCTGCTGGAGCAGCTGCAACAGCAATACTGGGATACCGACAGCGCCACCCGCAGCGCCCAGGTTTCCGCCCTGCTCAGCCAGCTGGAGCAGGCCGCACGCAGCAGCCTGCCGCCGTCCAATGTGCAGCCCAATCTGCTGACCATTCATCAGCTGATGAGCATGGGCGATCTGGCCAGCGTGGCCGATGCCCTGGGCACGCAACAGTTCGACGACGACTGGCTGGCCAGCGCTGCCAACAACTTCCGCCACGGCTGCCCGGTATCCGCCACCGTGACCTGGGAAATCTTCCAGCGCGCCCGCCACCTGTCGCTGGCTGAAGCACTGCGCATGGAGCTGATCCTGTCGCTCAACTTCTGCCACAAGCCGGACTTCCGCGAAGGCGTGCGCGCGCTGCTGGTGGACAAGGACAGGCAGCCGCAATGGCATTACCGCCAGCTGGCCGACATCCCGCAGGACTGGGTGGACAGCCACTTTGTGGCGCCGTGGCCGGCAGATCAGCACCCGCTGGCTGCCCTGCGCTAAGCAATACACAACAGGAGAGACGCAATGACACACATCGCCTTCATCGGCCTGGGCAATATGGGCGGGCCAATGGCGCTCAATCTGGTGGCCAAGGGTTTTAGCGTCGCCGCTTTTGATTTGTCCGCCGACGCACTGGCCAGGCTGCAAGCCGCCGGTGCCCGTGCCGCCAGCAGCGCACTGGACGCTGCGCAAGGCGCCAGCGTGGTGATTTCCATGCTGCCGGCCGGCAAGCATGTGCAGGCGCTGTATCTGGGCGAGCAAGGGCTGTTTGCCAGCCTGCCCAAGGGTACGCTGGTGATTGACTGCAGCACCATTGCCGCCAGCGATGCACGCAAGGTGGCCGATGCTGCCACTGCAGCGGGCCTGCGCATGCTGGACGCGCCGGTTTCCGGTGGCACCGCCGGGGCCGCTGCCGGTACGCTCACCTTTATTGTCGGTGGTGCAGAAGCAGACCTGGCCGAAGCACGCCCGCTGCTGGAAGCCATGGGCAAGAACATCTTCCATGCCGGAGGCAACGGTGCCGGGCAGACCGCCAAAATCTGCAACAACATGCTGCTGGGCATCCTGATGGCAGGCACCGCCGAGGCACTGGCGCTGGGCGTGAAGAACGGTCTGGACCCGAAAGTGCTATCCGACATCATGAGCAAAAGCTCTGGCCGCAACTGGGCGCTGGAGCTGTACAACCCCTGGCCGGGGGTGATGGACACCGCCCCGGCCAGCCGTGGCTATAGCGGCGGTTTCATGACCGCGCTGATGCTGAAAGACCTGGGCCTGGCCGAAACCACCGCGCTGGACAGCCATGCCACCACGCCACTGGGCACGCTGGCGCGCAATCTGTACGAGAGCCATGCAGCAGCCGGCCACGGCCAGCTGGATTTTTCCAGCATCCTGCAATATTTCCAGCCGCAAGACTGAGTCCGTTTTCTTGTCTGTCCCGGCCCGGCTTTATGCTGGGCCCAGGCTGCTGGCAACGTAATGTGATGCGATGGCACTGGACCCAGCAAAGCTGGGCCACCCGACCAAGCACTCGATTCCGCAGCCTTTCCATCTAATCCCAATCCCCCCGCCCTTTCCCTGAAAGGGAGCCTCGCTTTCTTTTCAGAAAGCGAGAGGGGCTTGTCAATAATCGGCGCCCGGCTTTATGCCGGGCTTTCTTGCATCAGGCATATTCACACAAGGCAGTTTGGCCGGTTGCCATGCGCGGGCGAAACCATGTCATGAGGATGAGGTCCAACGCCCTTCATGACGACGTGTACAACCGCTCAGGAAACCAGCCATGAAAACCAGAAAACTGCTTGCCACCACCCTGCTGCTGGCCGCTGCCAGCCAGGCATCCAGCGCCGCCGGGGTGCTGAATGTATATAACTGGTCCGACTACATTGCCAAGGACACCATTCCCGGCTTTGAAAAACAGACCGGCATCAAGGTGCGCTACGACAACTACGACAGCAATGAAACCCTGCAATCCAAGCTGCTGACCGGCAGCTCCGGCTACGATATTGTCACCCCCACCTCGGACTTCATGGCCAAGCAGATCCAGGCCGGTGCCTTCCAGAAGCTGGACAAGAGCAAGCTGCCCAATCTGCGCAATCTGGACCCGGCGCTGATGGCCAAGATAGCCGGGGCTGACCCGGGCAATCTGTATGGCGTTCCCTGGGCCTATGGCACGGATGGCCTGGGCTACAACCTGACCAAGGTGCAGCCGCTGCTGGGCAAGGACACCCCGCTGGATGACTGGGACAATCTGTTCAATCCGCAAAAAGCAGCCAAGCTGAAAGGCTGCGGCATTTCGGTGCTGGATGATGCCAAGGCGGTGTTTGCCACCACCCTGCACTATCTGGGCAAGAATCCCAATAGCCGTAACCCGGCCGACTACCAGGCGGCTTTCCAGACCCTGCAAAAGATCCGCCCCTATATCAAGCGCTTCAGCTCCTCCGGCTATATCAACGAGCTGGCCAATGGCGACATCTGCATGGTGCTGGGCTATTCCGGTGATGTGGTGATTGCCAAAACCCGGGCAGCTGAAGCCAAACGCCCCTACCAGCTGGCCTATTACATCCCCAGGACCGGTGCACCGCTGTGGTTTGACGTGATGGTGATTCCCAAGGGGGCCAAGAATGTCGACTCCGCCCTGCAGTGGATCAACTACATGCAAACCCCGCAGGTGAATGCCGGCATCACCAATACCGTGTTCTACCCCACCGCCAATGCGGCGGCGCGCAAGTTCGTGAAACCGGAGATTGCCAACGACGCGGCCATCTACCCGCCGCCAGCCCTCATCAACAAGCTGTTCCTGCTGGAGCCGCTGCCGACTGACATCATGCGCCTGCAAAACCGCTTGTGGACGCAGCTGAAAACCGGGCGCTGATCGGCAAGGCCCAGCAAAACAAAAAGGGGCGTAACGCCCCTTTGTCAGTTGTGCCACCCCTCAGTTCAAGCGCGCTCTTGCAAGGTATACCCCGCCGCCGTCAGCGCCTTGCGCCATTCGGCAAGGGCAATCTCCACCAGCTGGCGCTGGCCGGTGAAACCGAAATCGATATGCATCTGCGGGATGGTGTCATTGCCAAAGCTGGGCAGGCTGGACAGCTTGAGGGCAGGATAGCGCTGGCTGAAATCCTGCATCAGGGTGATCAGGTCGCCCTCGCGGGCATTCAGCGCAATCACGCCCTGCTCCACGTCCGGGCTGTCATTGAACAGATGGCGGTACTGCTCATCCAGCACCCATTCGATCATCGGCCAGGCCATGGCCGGGAAGCCCGGCACGAAATGCACATCGCCATGCGAGAAACCGGCAATCTGGTTGACCGGGTTGGGGATGATGCGGCTACCTTGCGGAAACATCGCCATATTGATGCGGTGCGGATAGGCATCCGCACCAAAACGCGCCTCGATCAGCGCACCGGCTTCGGGATGCACCGCCAGTTCCAGGCCCAGCGCCTGCGCCGCGCAAGCGCGGGTATGGTCATCCGGGGTGGCGCCGATACCGCCAAAGCTGAACACCACATCACCACCGGCAAAGGCACGCTCCAGCGTGGCACGGATACGGGCCGGATCATCGCCCACATAGTCAGCCCATGCCAGATTCAGGCCCCGCGCCGCCAGAATGCGGATCAAGGCCTGCAGATGCTTGTCCTGGCGCTTGCCGGACAGCAGTTCGTCACCAATGATGATGGCACCGATTTTCACGTACTCACCTCGTCAAATCAGGGCTGCGCAGCCGGCTGATCCGCCTGGCCATGCAGCCAGCCGCGCGCCTTGTAGAAAAAAATCCCCAGCCACTCGCGCAAGGCAGAGTGGCACTCCTGCATGGCCCGGCCCGCAGGCAGATACCAGGCCAGCCCCCCGCCATCATAGCGGACAAAACCAGTGGGTGCGGGCAACACTTGCAAACCTTCCGCAGTAAAAAACGGCAAGGCACGGCGCAGATGCCAGCCCTGGCTGACCAGCACGATGCGCCCGATGCCATCCTTTTTCAGCATGGCAGCACTGTAGCGGGCATTTTCCAGCGTGGTATTGGACTGCATTTCCACCCAGCGCACCGGCAGGCCGTAATCCTGCTGCAAGGTACGCGCCATCACCTCGCCTTCCGGCTCGCCGCCCAGCGGGGAGCCACCGGTCACCAGCAAGGGCAGCTGGCTGCGCCGTGCCAGCCAGGCGGCGTAGCGCAGGCGGCCGAGCGTATCGGCTGCGGGTTCGTTACGACCATATTCGGGTGCCGGTTTCTTGCCACCACCCAGCACCACGATGGCCTGCGCCTGCTGCCATTGACTGGCGGTGATGGGAGGATATTGCTCGAGACCGGCGCTCAGCCACATGGCCGTGCGCGGAATGGACAGGCCATAGGCCAGCAACAGGCCGCCCAGCAGCAGCAGCCAGCCGGCCAGCGGGCGCCTGCGCAACAGCAGCGCACCGGCCAGTATCGGCAGCATGAACAGCAGCGGCGGCAATAAAAAGGCCCCGAAGAGCTGGTGAACCAGTACTTCGGGGCTAATCGTTGCTGTCATTGAAGACTCTTTTGCTTACTCGCCGAGGTAGGCGTTACGCACGCGTTCGTCGTCGAGCAATTCGCGCGCCGGACCACCCATGGTGATACGGCCGCTTTCCATCACATAACCGCGCTGCGACACTTCCAAGGCCAGCTTGGCGTTCTGCTCCACCAACAGCATGGTCACGCCTTCCTTGGCAATCATCTGGATGATTTCGAAAATCTTTTCCACGATGATCGGTGCCAGACCCATGGACGGCTCGTCCAGCAGCAAGAGCTTGGGCTTGGACAGCATGGCGCGGCCCATGGCCACCATTTGCTGTTCGCCACCGGACAGGGTGCCGGCCAGCTGCTTGTAACGCTCTTTCAGGCGCGGGAACAGCTCGTACACGCGTTCGATTTCGCTCTGGATCGCCGCCTTGTCATTGCGGTAGTAGGCGCCCATTTGCAGGTTTTCTTCCACGGTCAGCTTGCTGAAGATGCCGCGACCTTCCGGCACCATCACCAGACCATGACGCACGTAGTCATAGGAAGGAATGGTGCCGTTCAGCTTGCCATCATAAGTGATGCTGCCACCGGAGGGCTTGACCATGCCGATCAGGGTTTTCAGGGTGGTGGTCTTGCCGGCACCGTTGGCACCGATCAGGGTCACCAGTTCGCCCTGGTCAATATGGAAATCGATCCCCTTGACAGCCTGGATGCCGCCGTAGGCCACTTGCAGGTTTTTAACTTCTAAGAGACTCATGCGTGTGCCGCTCCCAAATAAGCCTCAATCACTTTCGGGTTTCTGCGTACTTCTTCCGGGATGCCTTCGGCAATCTTCTTGCCGTAGTCCAGCACCGCGATACGGTCACACAGGCCCATCATGAGCTTGACGTCGTGTTCAATCAGCAAAACCGTGGTGCCGCTCTTGGCAATCTTGCTCATCAGTTCCTTGAGCGACTCGGTTTCACGCGGGTTCATGCCGGCGGCCGGCTCGTCCAGTGCCAGCAGCTTGGGCTCGGTGGCCAGCGCACGGGCAATTTCCAGACGGCGCTGGTGGCCGTAGGACAGGTTGCGGGCTCGCTCGTTGGCCACGTCGGTGATGCCAACGTATTCCAGCAGCTCCCAGGCCTTGTCGGTAATGGCCTGCTCTTCGGCACGGGTACGGCGGTCACGCAATACCGCGCCCAGCGCACCGGCCTTGGAACGGATGTGGCGACCCACCATCACGTTTTCCAGCGCGGTCATTTCGGCAAACAGGCGAATGTTCTGGAAGGTACGGGCAATCCCGGCTTCCACCACGATGTGCGGCTTGGCCTGGAACAGGTTCTTGCCGTCGAAGGTGAAGGAGCCTTCGTCCGGCACGTACAGCCCGGTCAGCACGTTGAACAGGGTGGTCTTGCCGGCGCCATTGGGGCCGATCAGACCGTAGATCTCACCCTTGTTGATGGTGAGGCCGACGCCGCTCAGCGCGTGCAAGCCGCCAAAACGCTTGTTGATGCCTTCGATTTTCAGCAGTACTTCAGCCATGACTTAACCTTTCTGCGCCGCCGCTTCTTTGGCGTCCTTGAACTCAGCCTTGCGGCGTTTGGACGGCAGCATGCCTTCCGGACGAACCAGCATCATCACCACCATGGCAATGCCGAACAGCAGCATGCGGGCATTTTCCGGGTCGATCAGCATGCGACCCATGGTCTTCATCTGCAGCGGGCCAATCACGTCACGCAGGATTTCCGGCGCAATGGTCAGCACAACCGCACCCAGGATCACACCGGCGATATTACCCATGCCGCCCAGTACGATCATGGCCAGAATCATGATGGATTCGAGCAGGCTGAAGGATTCCGGCGAAACAAAGCCCTGGAAGGCAGAGAACAGGCCACCGGCCACACCACCGGACAGCGCGCCCAGTGCAAAAGCCAGCAGCTTGATGTTGCGGATGTTGATGCCCATGGCGGAAGCCGCCACCTGGTCTTCACGCAGTGCCACCCAGGCACGGCCGATACGGGAGTGCTGCAGGCGGGAAGCCATGATCACCACCAGCACGGTCAGTACCAGGAACAGGTAGTAGTACAGGTAAACCGGCGGCAGGCTCAGGCCGAACAGGTTGATCGGAGTACCCAGATCGACCCCCCCCACGTGGATGGGGTCGATCAGGTTGATCCCTTGCGGGCCGTTGGTGATGTTGATCGGCGCATTCAGGTTGTTCATGAAAATACGCACGATTTCACCGAAACCCAGCGTCACGATGGCCAGATAGTCACCCTTCAGGCGCAGTACCGGAGTACCGAGCAGAATGCCGAAGAAGGCGGCAAACAGCGCACCCAGCGGAATGGTGACATAGAAAGGCCAGTGAATGCCGAAGTGCGGCGAACCCAGCAGCGCGTAGGTGTAGGCACCCACGGCATAGAAGGCGATGAAGCCCAGGTCGAGCAGGCCGGCAAAGCCCACCACGATGTTCAGGCCCAGCGCCAGCATCACGTACAACAGCGCAAAGTCGACGATACGTACCCAGGAATTACCCAGTGCGCCGCCTACCACGAAGGGCAGTACGCACAGGGCAATGCCGCAGGCAATGAACAGCCCGAGTTTTTTGGAATCGAGTGCCTTGGTCATATTATTTCTCCCCCGGATCAGGCACGGTCAGCCATCTTTTCGCCCAGCAAGCCGGACGGACGGAAAATCAGCACCAGGATCAGCACCATGAAGGCAAAGATGTCCTGATAGTTGGAACCCAGGAAACCACCGGTCAGCTGGCCGATATAGCCGGCACCCAGGCTTTCGATGATGCCCAGCAGGATACCGCCGGCCACCGCACCACCCAGATTGCCGATACCACCCAGCACCGCAGCGGTAAACGCCTTCAGGCCGATCATGAAGCCCATGTAGTAGTGGGCTTGCGAGTAGTTGGTGGCAACCATCACACCGGCAATCGCGCCCAGGGCGGAACCCAGCATGAAAGTGGCGGAGATGATGGTGTTGACGTTCACACCCATCAGGCCGGCCACGCTCGGGTTCTGGCTGGTGGCACGCATGGCGCGGCCCAGCTTGGTTTTCTCCACGATCACCAGCAAGCCGGCCATCAGCACCACGCACAACACCACGATCATGACCTGCAGCTTGGTGATGCTGGCACCCATGATGCTGACGGTATCCGAGTTGAGAAGGTCAGGGAAAGGAATGTAGTTGCGGCCCCAGATCAGGATGGCCACCTGTTGCAGCGTGATGGACAGACCGATCGCGGTAATCAGCGGGGCCAGACGTTGTGCGCCACGCAGCGGACGGTAGGCCACGCGCTCGATGACGAAACCGAGCAAGGCGCAAGCCGGAATGGCCACCAGCGTACCGATCAGTACGATGGCCCAGCCCGGCAGGTCTACGCCGGAATGCATCAGCGTAGAAACAACGGTAATGCATACCATGGCACCAAACATCACGACTTCGCCATGGGCGAAGTTGATGAGCCCCATGATCCCGTACACCATGGTGTAACCCAGCGCGATCAGCGCATAGATACTACCAAGTACCAGACCATTGAGGATCTGTTGGATAAAAATGTCCACGTGGGAGATCTCCTTTGATTAAACGACCCAGCAGCTTGTAGGGCTTACCCTCTTCTTATGCCACCTGTAGTTGTATAGCCTGTCTTATCGAACCATTTTTCTGGTTTCTGTCTGACAGCCGCACGGATTATGCGTGTGGATTCAATCGACTGTCAATCTTAAAAACCAGCAAAAAACAGCCAAAAAGCAAATCATTTAAAAACTTTGCATGTTATTGATTTTATTGATTTTTTTCAGGGCATAACGCTGCGCCGCAACAAGATAAAATTGGATATCTTCGCTGCGCCGCGCCACACCCGTCCAAGCATGCATTTTCACATTTTTGACATGTTTCCCCTTGATATTCTTCGTTTTCGAAAAGATATGTTCATTCATATTCCAAAGTGAACATAGAATTTCCGCAGTCATTCGAATGTATACAATCTTCGGGATACAATCCAAAGCATGACACTAAGGCATGGCTGACGAGAAAATTCTCATGGCTGTGCAGTCATCCTGATGTATCCATCGCGACAAAACCCACTCCACGCCCCCCCTAGAGCAAAAGTCGGGCCAGATTTTTAGCCGGAAAAAGCCCGGCCCTGCCCCATAATGCGGCAGAAATCTCCCGGACGCCCCAAAAAGAATCCTGGGCGCACCGCCGCAGCCATCCACCGCCAGCGCCACCATGAACAAAGCCACCCGCAGGTGGCTTGGTTCGGCAGCAGAGGGGCGACAAATCTGCCACCCTGCCTGCTAGACCAGCTGGAAGGGGTAGACCGAACCCAGGCGCAGAATCTGCGTCAGTTCGTCCAGCGCGCCACGGCACTCGTCCAGCAGCGCCGGATCAGCCAGATCGTCACCGCTCAGGCGGTCGCGGTAATGCTTGTCCACCCAGTTGTTCAAGCTCATGAACAGCTGCTCGCTCATCAGCACGCCCTGGTTGACCGCGGCGATCTCCGCGGCCGACAGTGCCACGCGCAAACGCAGGCAGGCCGGGCCGCCGCCGTTTTGCATGGATTGTTTCAGGTCGAACACGCGGATTTCATTGATCGGGCCGCCGCTGGACGTCATCTTTTGCAGATAGCTCCATACGCGCTCGATGTTGCGGCACTCTTCCGGCACCACGATGATCATGCTGCCATCGGGCTTGGACAGCAGCTGGCTGTTGAACAGATAGCTCTTTACCGCCTCGGTCACACTGACTTCGGCATCCGGCACTTCCACCGGGACAAACTGCCCGCCCACGGCAGCCAGCTTGCGCGACAGCTCTTCCAGCACCCTGCCCTGCTGCAGGAAGGACTTTTCATGGTGGAACAGCACATTGCGGTTGCCCACCGAAATCACGTCATTGTGGAAGACCCCGGCATCGATGGTGGCCGGGTCTTGCTGGGCATACACCACGCCGGATTCCGCCAAACCATGCAGCCGGGCCACGGCCTGGCAGGCTTCCAGCGTCTGCCGTGCGGGGAAGCGCTGCGGGGCCGGGTAACGGCCATCGAATGCAGCCGCGCCGAACACGAAGAACTCCACCCCGGCAGCATCATATTCCGCACAGAAGCGGGTATGGTTGGCCGCACCTTCATCACCAAAGTGCATCTGTGCCGGCAGGGCTTCATGCACCATGAAATGCTGCTCATCGGCAAACATGGCCTGCAACAGACGACGCGTGGTGGGATGCTCGATGGAGCGGTGGAATTTGTTGTTCAGATTGGCCGGGGTAAAGTGCACCCGCTTGTCCGCGGTATCGCCAGACGGGCTGACCGTGGCGGCATTGGCCGTCCACATGCAGGAGGCCGATGAGGCCGCCGCCAGAATGGCCGGGGCTTCCTTGGCGGCGCGGGCCACCACTTCGCCGTCCGTGCCTGAAAAACCCAGGCGGCGCAGGCTGGCCACATCCGGACGCTCATGCGGAGCCAGCACGCCCTGCTTGAAGCCCAGGTCGTGCAGCGCCTTCATCTTGGCCAGGCCCTGCTTGGCCGCCAGCTTGGGGTTGGACACGGCCTTGGTATTGCTGGTGGAAGCAACATTGCCAAAGGACAGGCCGCTGTAGTTGTGCGTCGGCCCAACCAGGCCGTCAAAATTCACTTCGTAGGCGTTCACAGTGTAATCCCCGGAGAAAGTTGGGCAGGCACGGTCAGGCTGTCGCATTCCAGCGAGGCTACCGGGTAAGCGCAGTAATCCGCAGCATAGTAGGCACTGGGGCGATGGTTGCCAGAGGCACCGATGCCACCGAACGGGGCGGCACTGGAGGCGCCGGTCAGCGGCTTGTTCCAGTTGACCACGCCAGCGCGGCTTTCCAGCAGATAGCGTTCGTACAGATCGCGGCTGTCCGACAGCACACCGCCAGCCAGGCCAAAGCGGGTGTCGTTGGCAATGGCGATGGCCTCGTCAAAGTCGGCATAGCGGATGACTTGCAGCAAGGGGCCGAAGAATTCTTCATCCGGGCGATCCACCGCGGTGCTGTCGATGATGCCGGGCGACAGCATGGCGGCATCTGGCGTCAGGCGACGCATTTCCAGCAGACTCTTGCCACCGTTTTCCAGCAGCCAGGCCTGGGCCTTGAGCAGGGCTTCGGCAGCGGCGTTGGAAATTACCGCGCCCATGAAGGGTGCCGGTTGTTCGTCGTACTTGCCCACCTTGAGCTTGGCGGTGACCTCAACCAGCCGTGCCAGCAGCGCATCACCCCAGGCGCCTTGCGGCAGCAGCAGACGGCGCGCGCAAGTGCAGCGCTGACCCGCCGACACAAAAGCCGACTGGATGATGTGATGCACGGCGGCATCGACATCGGCCACGTCTTCCACGATCAGCGGATTGTTACCGCCCATTTCCAGCGCCACGATCTTGTCCGGCTGGCCGCCGAAATTGCGGTGTAGCAGTTCGCCAGTGGCCGAGCTGCCGGTAAAGAACAGGCCGTCGATACCCTTGTGGCCAGCCAGGGCGATGCCGGTTTCCCGCGCGCCTTGCAACAGGGCCATTACCCCGGCCGGCAAGCCGGCTTCCACCCACAGGCGGACGGTTTCCTGCGCCGTCCACGGAGTCAGCTCGGACGGTTTGAACAGCACGCAGTTACCAGCCAGCAGCGCCGGGACAATATGGCCATTGGGCAGATGGCCGGGGAAGTTGTAGGGGCCGAACACCGCCACCACGCCATGCGGCTTGTGACGCAACACCGCCTGGGCATCACCCATGGGTGCGGCGCGCTCGCCGGTACGCTCCTGGTAGGACTTCACCGAGATCTCCACCTTGTTGACCATGGTGGTGACTTCGGTCAGCGCTTCCCACAGCGGCTTGCCGGTTTCCTTGGCGATGATGGTGGCCAGGCCATCCTTGTTGGCCGTCAGCAGCTCGCCAAAGCGGCGGGCGATGGCAATGCGCTGCTCCAGCGCGGTGCGGGCCCAGCTCTTGAAAGCCTGACGCGCATGGGCAACCGCAGCATCCACCTGCGCGGCATCCGCGCCCTGCCCTTGCCAGATGACTTCAGCCGTAGCCGGGTTGGTCTTGCTCAGGGCTGCGCCGGCACCGGCCAGCCATTGTCCGTTGATCAACAGGGTGCTCATACATTCTCCTTGGGCGACAGCGCCACGGCGCGCACATGCTCGCCTTCCTGCACGTTCAGCGCCTGCGCCTGTTCCGGCGTCAGGCAGAATTCATGGGTGGGTGCCGGGGCTTCCGCCAGAATCACCCGGAATCCGGTGAGCGACTGATTCGACACCAGATAATGACAACGCTCGCCTGCCGGCAGCGGGTCTGCCAGTTTCACCGCCAGGGTGCGGCTTTCCTTCACCGCGCGGATTTCACTGGTATACGCCTGCACGGTGGGGCCGGCATCAAAGATGTCGACATAGCCTTCGTAGCGGAAGCCTTCCGATTCCAGCATGGCCACGGCCGGGCGGGTGTTGTCGTGCGTCTTGCCGATCACCGCCTGGGCATCGGCCGGCAGAAAATCCACATACACCGGATGCTTGGGCATCAGCTCGGCGACAAAGGCTTTCTGGCCAACGCCGGTGAGGTAATCCGCCTGGGCAAAATCGATGGAGAAAAAGTGGCGGCCCAGCCCTTCCCAGAAGGGCGAGCGGCCATCGGCATCGGATACCCCGCGCATTTCCGCCACCACGGTCTTGCCGAACAGCTGCGGGAATTGCGCCAGGAACAGGAAACGGCTTTTCGACAACAGGCCGCCATTGCGATTGGCGCGGAAGTCCGGATGCAGGAACAAGGTGCACAGCTCGGAGTAACCGGTGTGGTCGTTGGACAGGAACAGGGTTTCGTGACGCGAGTACACACCCAGTTCGTCCGAAGCATGGACAATGGTGCCCACGCGGTAGTTGTACCAGGGCTCCTTCAGGCCAACCGCGGCTTCCAGTGCGCAGATACCGCCAACCTGGCCGGTTTCACTGTCTTCCAGCACGAATACATAGCCCTGATCGGCGCGGTCCAGCTCGCCGGCAAAGGACAATACCGAGCGGCTGATGCGACGCGACAGCCGCTCTTCGTTCACCGGCAGCGAAGTCAGGCCGACACCGGCACTGCGTGCCAGATTCATCAGGCCGGGCAGATCGCCATGGGCGATGGGACGGATAATCATCATGCTGCTTCTCCTCAGCCTTGCTGCAAACCGACGACGCGCACCGTGTCGCCACTGGCCACACCCAGGGCCTGGGCTGCGTCGGGGTTGATGAAGGCCACACCGTCCACCACCGCCACCCGGATGGCTGCTGCGGCAAAGTCGCCTACCTGTTGATTGCATACCAGATGCATGCTGGCCTGGGCCGGCAGGCTGGCGGCCACTTCCACCGGATAGCTGCGATTGCGCTCCAGCGTTTGCAGGCGGTCCAGCTCGGCCGTCAGCACCGCACCGCCATCAAAGATGTCGATGTAGTTGTCGGCCTCAAAGCCCTCGGTAGTCAGCAACTGGCAGGGACGCTCGAAATTGGCGTGAATCTGGCCAATGGCATTTTGCGCATCATCCGGCAGCAGCGGGACATAGATGGGGTAGCTGGGCATCAGCTCGGCAATAAAGGTTTTGCTGTGGCCGACAAAGGCCTGCTCCACCTGCAGGAAATCCATATTGAAGAAGCGGCGGCCAATGGCGTTCCAGAACGGCGACTGGCCGGCATCGTCATGAATGCCCTGCATTTCGGCAATGATGCGGCGGCCAAAACGTGCGCGCGCCGTGGCGATGAACAGCAGGCGGGCACGGGACAGCAGTTCGGCGGCGACAGGCTCCAGTGCGGCATCGGCATAAAAGCCGCACAGCTGCACCATGCCGGTAAGGTCGTGGCAGATGTTCAGCACATGCACGCGGTTGTTCACCTTGAGCGTGCGCGAGGCATGGACGAAGGTTTCGCTGCGGTAGCTGTAAAACGGCTCGTCAAAACCGGCACAGGCGCTGATGGAGGCCGTGCCCACCACTTCGCCGGCCGATTCCAGCACAAACATATAGTATTCGCTGCCGGTTTCTGCAGTGGCTTCAAACTCGAAGGACGATGAGGACTGCTGGATGCGTTCGAACAGCTTGTCCCGATTGTTGGGCAGGCTGGTCACACCAATGCCGCTGGCTACGGCCATTCTTTCGATGGCGGGCAAGTCGGCGGTGCGGACTGGGCGCACGATAAACATGGAAACCTCCCTCTGGGGGGTAAGCCGCTGCGCCGTTTCACGGGCGCAGCCGTACCCGCAGCCGCGGAAAAACCGGGCTGCGGTGTCTCTTGCTGGGAAAAACAGGCTTACTTGGCGGCGACGAGTTCAGCCACGGCAGCATCAAAACGCTGCAGGGCTTCGTCGATGTCGCGGTCTTCCACTACCAGTGACGGCGCCATACGCACGACATTGACCCCGGCGACCAGCAGCAACAGCTGATGCTTGCTGGCGGCGTTGACAAAGTCCTTGGCACGGCCCGCATATTCATCCGTCAGCACGCAGCCCAGCAGCAGGCCCATGCCACGCACTTCCTTGAACACGTGGTATTTGGCATTGATGGCATTCAGGCCATCGCGCAGGCGCTGGCTCTTGGCGCGCACGCCATCCAGCACTTGCGGGGTATTGACGATTTCGATCACCTTGAGGGCGACCGAGGCGGCCAGCGGGTTGCCGCCATAAGTGGTGCCATGGGTGCCGACCGAGAAGCTCTTGGCAATCTTGTCGGTGGTCAGCATGGCGCCGATGGGGAAGCCGCCGCCCAGCGATTTGGCGCTGGACAGGATGTCCGGGGTCACGCCGTATTCCTGGTAGGCGTACAGCGAGCCGCTACGGCCGACGCCGGTTTGCACTTCGTCAAAGATCAGCAGGGCATTGTGCTGGTCGCACAGTTCGCGCGCAGCTTGCAGGAAAGCCTTGTCGGCCGGCAGCACACCGCCCTCGCCCTGTACCGGCTCGATCACCACGGCGCAGGTCTTGTCGGTGATGGCGGCCTTGAGCGAGTCGATATTGTTGAACTCGAAATGGTGGATGCCGGCCGGTACCGGGGCAAAGCCTTCGGTGTACTTGGGCTGGCCACCCACGCTCACGGTAAACAGGGTACGGCCGTGGAAGGAATTCTTGCAGGAAATGATTTCATTCTTTTCCGGGCCGAAGTGGTCGGCAGCGTACTTGCGTGCCAGTTTGAAACAGGCTTCGTTGGCCTCGGCGCCGGAGTTGCAGAAGAAGGCACGGTCGGCAAAGGTGGCGGCAGTCAGCGCGTGCGCCAGTTTCAGTACCGGCTCGTTGGTGAACACATTGGAGACATGCCACAGCTTGCCAGCCTGTTCGGTCAGCGCAGCCACCAGCTCCGGGTGGCAATGGCCCAGCGAATTCACGGCGATACCACCGGCCAGATCAATGAATTCACGACCATCCTGATCCCAGACGCGGGAGCCCAGGCCCTTGACCGGAATAAAAGCCGCCGGGCCGTAGTTGGGTACCATGACCTGGTCGAAATCAGCGCGGGTGATCGAATTGCTCATCTTTATAGTTCCCTTCCTGCAGAGTCCTCCGCTTCTGCCTGCTGTCCTGGGCAGAAAACGGCATTGTTATGATTTAATACGCTTGAAATGATTCTAATCGAATCACCAAGCCAACCCATATCCGGTTTGCGACATCAGCTTATAAAATTACTTGACCTATCTCAAAGCAGCCCCGTCAGCATAATTCCCATAATTTTCAAATACTTGCGGCAGATTATAGCGCCAGCAGTGCCATAATCCGGCCTGAAAAGTCCATTTTCCCACTCAGCCCTGCGGCAATGGCGACATGCAACAACAGCTTGCCCGCCAGCATGCCGCCGCGCGACAGGCGTAAAAAAGCCCGCATTGCTGCGGGCTTTCTTGTTGCCGATCAGGCAGGATTACTGCTGGGTCTTCAGACCGAAGGAGTCGGCGGTTTCGCGCGCCACCTTGGATTCGTCTTCCAGCAGGGCCTTGATGGACAGGCGGATGCGACCGCGATCGTCCATTTCAATGGCCTTGACCTTCACAACCTGGCCTTCTTTCAGGTAGTCGGACACATTCTTGATACGCTCGTTGGCGATCTGCGAAATGTGTACCAGACCATCCTTGCCCGGCAGGATGGAAACGATGGCGCCGACATTGTTGTCGAGAATCTTCACCACGGTGCCTTCGTAGATCTTGCCTACTTCGACTTCAACGGTGATTTCTTCGATGCGCTTCTTGGCAGCCTCGGCGCCTTCACCGGAGATGGAGGCGATGGTGATGGTGCCATCTTCATCGATATTGATCTCGGTGCCGGTGTCCTTGGTGATGGAGCGGATGGTTTCGCCGCCCTTGCCGATCACTTCACGGATTTTCTCCGGGTTGATCTTCATCACGTACAGACGCGGGGCATGGGCGGACAGCTCTTGCGGGCCTTCCACGGCTTCCTTCATCAGGCCCAGGATATGCTCGCGGCCTTCCTTGGCTTGCGCCAGGGCAACCTGCATGATTTCCTTGGTGATGCCCTGGATCTTGATGTCCATCTGCAGGGCGGTGATTCCTTCGGCCGTACCGGCCACCTTGAAGTCCATGTCGCCCAGGTGATCTTCATCACCCAGGATGTCGGTCAGCACGGCAAAGCGGTTGCCTTCCAGGATCAGACCCATGGCGATACCGGCCACGTGGGCCTTCAGCGGTACACCGGCGGACAGCAGCGACAGGCAGCCACCGCAAACGGAAGCCATGGAGGACGAACCGTTGGATTCGGTGATTTCCGACACCACGCGCATGGAGTAACCGAATTCGGATTCCGGCGGCAGTACGGCCACCAGGGCACGCTTGGCCAGACGACCGTGGCCGATTTCACGACGCTTCGGCGGGCCCATGCGGCCGGCTTCACCGGTGGAGTACGGCGGGAAGTTGTAATGCAGCATGAAGCGTTCGGTGTATTCACCGGCCAGCGCGTCGATGATCTGCTCGTCCTGCTTGGTGCCCAGCGTGGTCACCACCAGACCCTGGGTTTCGCCACGGGTAAACAGGGCGGAACCGTGGGTACGCGGCAGCACATTGCTGCGGATGCTGATCGGGCGCACGGTGCGGGTGTCGCGACCGTCGATACGCGGCTCACCAGCCAGAATCTGACCACGTACGATCTCGGCTTCCAGACCCTTGAAGATGCCCTTGATTTCGTTGGCCAGCAGGGTGTCGGTTTCTTCGGTGATCAGCGCAGCCTTGACGTCGCTCCAGGCGTCGTTGATGGCTACGGTGCGGGCTTGCTTCTGGCGCAGGCGGAAGGCAGCGGCCAGCTTGTCACCGGCAATGCCACGCACCTGGGCGATCAGCTCTTCGTTCTTGGCCGGAGCGGCCCAGTCGAACATCACCGGATTGACTTCATCAGCCAGTTCGTTGATGGCCTTGATGGCAGCCTGCATCTGCTCGTGACCGAACACCACGGCGCCCAGCATCACGGCTTCGGACAGTTCCTTGGCTTCGGATTCCACCATCAGCACGGCACGTTCGGTACCGGCAACCACCAGGTCCATTGCGGAGCCGGCCAGTTCGCTCTTGGTCGGGTTCAGGATGTATTCGCCATTGGCGTAACCCACACGGGCAGCACCGATGGGGCCGGCAAACGGCAGGCCGGAAATGGCCAGCGCAGCAGAAGCACCAATCATGGCCGGGATGTCGGAATCCACTTCCGGGTTCAGCGACAGCACGGTGGCCACGATCTGTACGTCGTGGTAGAAGCCTTCCGGGAACAGCGGGCGGATCGGACGGTCGATCAGGCGGCTGGTCAGCACTTCCTTCTCGGACTGCTTGCCTTCGCGCTTGAAGAAGCCACCCGGGATTTTACCGGCCGCGTAGGTACGCTCCAGGTAATCGACGGTCAGCGGGAAGAAATCCTGGCCCGGCTTGACATTTTTGCCACCGACAACGGTGACCAGAACTACGGTTTCATCAACAGAAACAATAACGGAGCCGGAAGCCTGGCGCGCTACTTCGCCGGTTTCCAGGGTAACGGTCTGGTTACCATACTGAAACGATTTGGTAATTTTATTGAACACAGGGTATCCCTTAGTCAAAATATGTTTTTTCAAGCTGAAAACACAACGGGAACCCCTAAAAATTCAGACCGGCCGCGATCAAAATTTCTAGAGGCTCCCCCCGTTGTCACAGTAATACAGCGTGCTTGAAGGCCAGCGTGAAAAAGTCGCAGACTTGCTGCGACTTTTTCAAACCTGAACCAATTACTTGCGCAGACCCAGACGGGCAATCAGGGCGCGGTAGCTGTCAGCATCGGTGCGCTTGAGGTAGTCAAGCAGACGACGACGACGGCTCACCATCTTCAGCAGACCACGACGGCTGTGGTGATCCTTGGTGTTGGCCTTGAAGTGCGGGGTCAGATCGTTGATACGGGCGGTCAGCAGTGCGATTTGCACTTCGGACGAACCGGTATCGCCTTCCTTGTGTTGGAAGTTTTTAACGATTTCTGCTTTTTGAGTGGCGGTCATTGCCATTTTGGGTAACTCCAAATCAGGTAAGGATCTTGCGATCCGACAAGTGCAGCGAGCCGGTTGCCCAACCCATCCGCACTTCGCTAGCTGGCTGTCTGCTTGACAGCCAGCAGTCTGATCGGGTGCAGCATGTCATCATCACGCACCTCGGCCAGACCAAGAAACTCCGCGTTTGCATCGCTGTAAACCCGGAAGCGCGTCATTCTCGCACAGTTGCCGGCAAAACGCACGGCCTGTCCATGAATAAAACGCCCGGCCATGGTTTCATCCAGCGTGGTGGCGGGAAAATGTTGCACCAACACATCGGCAGGCAGCAGCAAGGCCTCCCGCCCGGCCATGTCCAGCGCCTCGACGGCTGCCAGGGTGTGTGCCTCGGACAACTGGAAACCACCGGTGGTGGTGCGGCGCAGGCCGGTCAGGTGGGCGGCGCAGTCCAGCGCAATGGCAATGTCTTCCGCCAGGGTGCGGATATACGTGCCCTTGCTGCACAGCACATCGATGACCGCTTCCACGCCATCAAAGCTGATCAGCTGAAGCGAATGAATGGTGATCTGGCGCGCTTCGCGATGGATTTCAATGCCTTCGCGGGCGTATTCGTACAGGGGCTTGCCCTGGTGCTTGAGTGCCGAATACATCGGCGGCACCTGGCTGATCTCGCCGACAAACTGCTGCATCACCTGCAACAGGCGGGCCTGGTCGAAGGCAACCGGGCACTCGCGCACCACCTCGCCCTCGATGTCGCCCGTGCTGGTGGCGGCACCAAAGCGTACGGTGGCGCGGTAGCCCTTGTCGGCATCCAGCAGATAGGAGGAAAACTTGGTGGCTTCCCCCAGGCACATCGGCAACAGGCCGGTGGCCAGCGGGTCCAGCACACCGGTATGCCCGGCCTTGGCGGCATTGAGCAGCCAGCGCGCCTTTTGCAACGCATTATTGCTGGAAATATCGTAGGGCTTGTCGATCAGCAGCACGCCATCAATCTGGCGGCGGTTGCTGCGCGGCTTGCTCATTCGGCACTACCTTCCTGCTCTTGCCCGGCAGCTGCGCCCTCGCCTTCGGCAGCACCGAACTTCTCGGCATCTTCCCGTGCCACCTGGTTGATCAGGCTGGTCATGTGCATGCCGCGCGATACGGATTCGTCGTAGACAAAGTGCAGCTGCGGGGTGGTGAACATCTTGATGCTGCGGCCCAGTTCGGAACGCAGGTAACCGGCAGAGTGCTCCAGTGCTTCCTGGCTGACTTCGCGGGTTTTCTCGTCCATCACGGTGTAGAACACCTTGGCATGCGAGTAATCACGGGTCACTTGTACGGCGGTAATGGTGATCCAGCCCACGCGCGGGTCTTTCAGACCGGTGCGGACCAGTTCGGCCAACTCGCGCTGAATCTGTTCAGCAATGCGGTCGGCGCGGGAGAAACCTTTTCTGGCTTTGGCCATGATTTCCATCCTGTCGGTATAAAAGCGGCCAACAGCCAGCCGGGCATGGACCCGGCCTTGTGTCAGCCGCCTTGAATGCAAAAGGCGAGCGCCTTCGAGCCTGAGCCCGAAGCGCGCCCGCCGGGGAGCTGCCGCTTACAGCGAGCGAGCCACTTCCACGATTTCGAAAGCTTCCAGTTGGTCGCCTTCCTGGATGTCGTTGAAGTTCTTCAGCATCAGGCCACATTCGTAACCCTGCTTCACTTCCTTCACGTCGTCCTTGAAACGCTTGAGCGAGTCCAGTTCGCCGGTGTGCACCACCACGTGGTTGCGGATCAGACGGATCGAAGCAGTACGCTTGATCACACCGTCGGTCACCATACAACCCGCGATATTGCCTACCTTCGACACCGGGATCACCTGACGGATCTCGACGGTACCCAGGATCTGTTCCTTCTTCTCCGGAGCCAGCATGCCGGACAAGGCGGCTTTCACTTCGTCCACGGCATCGTAGATGATGCTGTAGTAACGGATGTCCACGCCTTCGTTTTCGGCCAGCTTGCGCGCTGCGGCATCGGAGCGGGTGTTGAAGCCGATCACGATGGCCTTGGAAGCAATCGCCAGGTTGATGTCCGATTCCGAGATGCCACCCACGCCGGAGTGCAGGATGCTGACGCGCACTTCGTCGGTGGACAGCTTTTGCAGGCTGCCAGCCAGCGCTTCGTAGGAACCCTGTACGTCGGCCTTGATGATGATGGACAAGGTTTGCACCTCGCCACTGCCATCGGCCATCTGGGCAAACATGTTTTCCAGCTTGGCGGCTTGCTGCTTGGCCAGGCGGACGTCACGGAACTTGCCGGCACGGAACAGGGCGATTTCACGCGCCTTGCGTTCGTCGGTCAGCACCATGGCGTCTTCACCGGCTTGCGGCACGTCGGACAGACCCAGGATTTCCACCGGGATGGCCGGACCAGCGGTGTCGATGGCCTTGCCGTTTTCGTCCATCATGGCGCGAACGCGGCCAAATGCCGTACCAGCCAGTACCACATCGCCCTTCTTCAGAGTGCCGGACTGTACCAGCAGGGTGGCAACCGGGCCACGACCCTTGTCCAGACGGGCTTCCACGATGATGCCCTTGGCCGGGGCGTCGATCGGCGCATTCAGCTCCAGCACTTCGGCTTGCAGCAGGATGGCTTCCAGCAGCGCGTCGATATTGGTGCCTTGCTTGGCAGACACTTCGACGAACTGGGTATCGCCACCCCAGTCTTCCGGCACCACTTCGTGCGATACCAGCTCCTGGCGGATGCGTTCTACATTGGCACCCATCTTGTCGATCTTGTTGACCGCCACCACCATCGGCACCTTGGCAGCCTTGGCATGGTGAATGGCTTCAATGGTCTGCGGCATCACGCCGTCGTCGGCCGCCACCACCAGCACCACGATGTCGGTGGCCTTGGCACCACGGGCACGCATGGCGGTAAACGCTTCGTGACCCGGGGTATCCAGGAAGGTGATCATGCCGCGCGGGGTTTCCACGTGGTAAGCACCGATATGCTGGGTAATGCCACCGGCTTCGCCCGCCGCCACCTTGGCGCGACGGATGTAGTCCAGCAGCGAGGTCTTGCCGTGGTCGACGTGACCCATGACGGTAACCACCGGCGGACGCGGCAACACGGCCACTTCCACCTCTTCGCCTTCCGGTTTTTCCAGGTAGGCTTCCGGATCGTCCGCCTGTGCCGCACGCGGCTTGTGGCCCATTTCTTCCACCACGATCATGGCGGTTTCCTGGTCCAGTACCTGGTTGATGGTGACCATCATGCCCATCTTCATCAGGACCTTGATCACCTCGACGGCCTTGACGGCCATGCGGTGAGCCAGATCGGCCACGGAGATGGTTTCCGGCACCAGCACTTCATGAATGATGGGCTCGGTCGGGGCCTGGAAAGCATGCTGATTGTTCTGCTTGTGCTTGCCCTTGCCGCCGCGGGATTTCCAGTCGCTGCCGGCATCGCCGCCCTTGGTCTTCAGACCACGGCCGCCCTTCTTGCCTTCTTCCCAGCGCTCGTTACCCTTCTTGGCGCCGCCCTTCTTGGCATCCGGACGACCGGCTACCGTAGCAGGAACGACCGGCGCACCCGGCGCAGCGGCCGGACGCGGGCCACGACTGTCGGCACCTGCCGGACGCGGACCACGGTTGTCGGCACCAGCCGGGCGCGGGCCACGGTTGTCACCGGCCGGGCGCGGACCACGGTTGTCGCCAGCCGGGCGCGGGCCACGGTTGTCGCCAGCCGGACGCGGGCCGCGGTTGTCGGCACCAGCAGGACGCGGACCACGCTCATCGCGGCGCTCGTCGCTGCGTGCTTCCACCGGCTTCGGCGCTTCAACCGGCTTGGGAGCCGGTGCCGGTGCCGGCTGCTGGGCAGCCAGACGAGCCGCCTGACGGCGCTCTTCGCGTTCGATCTTTTCGCGCATCAGCTCTTGCTGACGGGCGCGGAAAGCAGCCTGACGCTTTTCTTCCGCTTCGCGGGAGGCTACTTCTTCCGGCGACAGAATGGAGGCCACGGTGCGTACCGGAGCCGGAGCCGGCTTGGCAGCAGGTGCGGCTTCCTTGGCCGGGGCTTCCGCAACCGGTGCTGCCGGTGCGGCGGGCTTGGATTCCACCTTGGGTTCAACCTTTACTTGCGGTTCCGGCTTTGCTTCCGGCTTGACTTCAGCCGGCTTGGTCTCTGCCGCCGGAGCGGGGGCAGAAACAGGTTCGGCGGCCTTGGCTACCGGAGCGGCAACCGGCGCAACTTCCGCCGGAGCAGCTGCCGGAGTGTCTTCCGGACGAACCACGACACGCTTCTTGCGCGTCTCCACTTTTACCGTACTACCGTCGGCGGTCTTGATTTCACTGGTGGACTTGCGGGTCAGCGTAATACGCGACTCATCACGGGCGCCATGCGAACGCTTCAGGTAGTCAAGAAGCTGGGATTTATCCTGCTCGGAGAGCATATCATCCGGCGTGCGCTTGGCCACACCCGCTGCACGAAGCTGTTCCAGCAATCGTTCAGGCGTGAGGTTCAGCTCACCGGCAAACTGTTTTACATTCGTCAATACCATGCGTCTTCCCAAATTCCGTAAATACTTCCCGAAGAAGCCTTACTGGTTGAACCAGTGTTCGCGCGCTTTCATGATGATTGCACGTGCAGCTTCAGCTTCAATGCCGGTCATGTCCACCAGATCGTCGACGGCCAGATCGGCCAGATCATCTCGCGTGGACACGCCGTTTTCGGCCAACTTGCGAACCAGCTCGGCGTCCAGACCCTCGATATCCTTCAGGTCTTCGGACACACCTTCGACTTTCTCTTCGGACGCAATGGCCTGGGTGAGGATGGCGTCACGTGCACGGCTACGCAGCTCATTCACCAACTCCTCGTCAAAACCGTCGATCTCCAGCATCTCGGCGATCGGCACATATGCCACCTCTTCCAGGGTGGCGAAACCCTCTTGCACCAGCACCGTGGCGGTTGCTTCGTCCACGCTCAGGCACTTGACGAACAGATCACGCAATTGCGCGTCTTCCGCCTGGTGTTTCTCTTCCGCTTCGGTAACCGTCATGATGTTGAGGTACCAGCCAGTCAGCTCGGCAGCCAGCTTCACATTCTGGCCGCTGCGGCCAATGGCCAGCGCCAGCTGGTCTTCCTCGACCACCACATCCATGCTGTGGTTGTCTTCATCGATCATGATGCGGTTGACTTCGGCCGGGGACAGCGCGTTGATCACGAACTGTGCCGGTTCCGGCGCCCACAACACGATGTCGATGCGCTCGCCAGCCAGCTCCTGGGTAACGGCCTGGACGCGGGAACCGCGCATGCCGATGCAGGTGCCTTGCGGGTCGATGCGGGCATCGTTGGCCTTGACGGCGATCTTGGCGCGCAGACCGGCATCGCGGACGGCTTCCTTGATCTCCAGCAGGCCTTCTTCGATTTCCGGCACTTCCAGCTCAAACAGCTTGATCAGGAACTGGCTGGACGTCCGCGACAGCACCAGCTGCGGACCACGACCCATGCGGTCGATGCGCAGCAGGAAGGCCTTGACGCGGTCGCCCACGCGCAGGTTTTCCTTCGGAATCATCTGATCGCGAGGCAGTACGGCTTCCAGCTTGCCGCATTCGATGATGGCATTGCCACGCTCGATGCGCTTGATGGTGCCGCTGACCAGGTGTTCGCGACGCTGCAGGAATTCATTCAGCAGCTGTTCGCGCTCAGCGTCGCGGATGCGCTGCAGGATGACCTGCTTGGCAGTCTGCGCACCGATGCGGCCGAACTCCACCGCTTCCATCGGCTGTTCGATCACGGCACCCACTTCGATGCGCGGATCATCGTCACGCGCGTCGGTGATGGTGATTTCACGGCTTTCGTTTTCGATCAGCTCGTTCTGCACCACCGTCCAGCGGCGGAAAGTCTGGTACTGCCCGGTATGGCGGTCGATTTCGACACGCACATCCATTTCGTCATCGGTAAACTTCTTCTTGGTTGCCGAAGCAAGCGCCATTTCAAGGGCGGAAAAGACCACGTCCTTGCTGACGTTCTTTTCGCTTGCCAGGGCATCAACCAGCAACAAAATCTCGCGACTCATGCATTCCTCCGAATTTTTGTCCTTATGCGTGGCGTCAGAGCCCGCCTCCGCTCAAAACTCAGGCTCCAGCCTGGCTTTGTCGATATTGGTCAGGGCAATTGCCACGATGCGGCCGCCGTCCACTTCCAGCTTGACGGCGCCATCTTCAACCCCGGCAAGACGACCGGCAAACTTCTTTTGCTGCTCGACCGGCATGCGCGTCTTGATCTTGGCAAGCTGTCCGGCAAAGCGCACGAAGTCGGCCTCTTTCTTGAGAGGACGATCCAGCCCCGGGGAGGAAACCTCGAGCCGTTCGTAATTAACGTTTTCAACCGTAAACAGACGGGTCAGGTGGTTGCTTACCAGCACACAGTCTTCCACCGTGATACCACCGGGCTTGTCCATAAACACGCGATAACCGCCACCCTGGGTCATTTCGAAATCGACCAGCTCATAGCCTAGACCTGGCAGGGTGTTTTCCAGCAGCAAACGAACATCCATTGCTTCTTTCCACAAATAAAAAATGGGCGAAACGCCCATCCCTAAACATCGCGATTGTAACCCATTCCCGCGAAAAAGAAAACCGAAGCCTGTCAAGCCCCTACCCGCCGCCGTCGCGCACAGGTTCTGTGCTTTGCGCGAGTTTTTCACATACTGTAAATTAGCCGCAACCCGACGGAGTGCGGGTATATAAGAACGGGCGCAATGTCCGGTCGAAAATTCAGAAACAAATATATAGAAGACGCTCGCCAGCACGACCAGCGCCGGCGCGGCACTCTCGAATCAGCACGATGGAGAAACCCTAGATATGGAAAAGGTTTGGCTAAAGAATTACCAGCCGGGGGTAGCACACGAGATCGACATCAACCAGTTTCAGTCGATTGTCGAGGTGTTTGATCGCAGTGTAACGAAGTTCCGCGACCGGCCAGCCATGGCCAATATGGACAAGGTGCTGAGCTATGGCGAGCTGCAAGCGCTGACGGTGCAGTTCGCTTCCTTCCTGCAAAACACGCTGCAGCTGCAAAAAGGCGACCGCGTGGCCGTGATGATGCCCAATCTGCTGCAGTACCCGGTGGCCGTGTTCGGCACACTGCGTGCCGGCGGCACCGTGGTCAACGTCAATCCGCTGTACACCCCGCGCGAACTGGAACACCAGCTTAATGATTCGGGTGCCGAGACCATCGTCATCCTGGAGAACTTCGCCAATGTGCTGCAAGACGTGATCGGCCGCACCAAGGTCAAGAACGTCATCATTGCCTCGATTGGCGACATGCTGGGCTTCCCCAAGCGGCTGCTGGTGAATTTCGTGGTGCGCAAGATCAAGAAGATGGTGCCGCCCTGGAATCTGCCCGGCCACATCCGCTTCAACGATGCCCTGGCCGCCGGAGCGGCACAGAGCTTCAAGCCGGTGCAGATCGGCCACGAAGACATCGCCTTCCTGCAATACACCGGCGGCACCACCGGCATCTCCAAGGGTGCCATGCTGGTTCACCGCAACATCATCGCCAACATGCTGCAAGCCGGCAGCTGGGTGAAGGCGGTGGCGCGCGAGGGGCAGGAAGTCATCATCACCGCCCTGCCGCTGTACCATATCTTTTCGCTGACAGCCAACCTGATGGTGTTCACCGAGCTGGGTGCGCTGAACGTGCTGATCACCAATCCGCGCGACATTCCGGGCTTCGTCAAGGAAATCAAGAAATACCGCGTCACCGCCATGACCGGGGTGAATACCCTGTTCAATGCGCTGCTGCACAATCCGGACTTCCTGACGGTCGACTTCTCCAGCTGGCGGCTGGCGCTGGGCGGCGGCATGGCCGTGCAGAAAGCCGTGGCCGACAAGTGGAAGCAGGTTACCGGCGTCACGCTGGCCGAAGCCTATGGCCTGACCGAAACCAGCCCGGCCGCCTGCATCAACCCGCTGGACATCAAGGCCTATAACGGCACCATCGGCCTGCCCGTCCCCTCCACCGACATCGAGATTCGCGGTGCCGATGGCCAGGCACTGCCGCAGGGCGAACAGGGCGAGCTGTGCATCAAGGGCCCGCAGGTGATGAAGGGCTACTGGAACCGTCCGGACGAAACCGCCAAGGTTATCGACGAGCGCGGCTTCCTGGCCACCGGCGACATGGCCATGGTGACGCCGGACGGCTTCGTCAAGCTGGTGGACCGCAAGAAGGACATGATTCTGGTATCCGGCTTCAATGTTTACCCCAATGAAGTGGAAGACATCGTCGCCAGCCACCCCGGCGTGCTGGAAGTCGCCTGCATCGGCGTGCCGGACGACAAGTCCGGCGAGGTGGTCAAGGTATTCGTGGTGAAGAAAGACCCGGCGCTGACGGAAAAGGATGTCATCCATCATTGCCGCGAAAACCTGACCGGTTACAAGGTACCCAAGATGGTGGAGTTCCGCAGCGAGCTGCCCAAGACTAATGTCGGCAAGATCCTGCGCCGCGCCCTGCGCGACCAGGAAGTCGGCAAACAGGCCTGAGCCATCCCAGCCCGCCCCGGCGGGCTTTTTTCTTGCTGGCTGTCGCTCGGCGCCGACTGCAGGCACAATACGGCTATAACAAGGACAGCGTGCTGTCCGCCACAACACATCTCTTGCATATCGGGAAACCCAACCATGCTGATGCTGCCGTTCTTCAAGCTGATGGCCGACAAACAGGCCAGCGACATCTTTTTCACCGCGGATGCCCCGCCACAGATCAAGATCGACGGTGTGACCCTGCCGATCAACGACAAGCCGCTGTCCGCCGACATCGTGCGCCAGCTGGCCTACAGCCTGATGAACGAGGTGGAAATCGCCACCTTCGAGCGCGAACTGGAAATGAACTTCGGCCGCCTGGTCGACACCCTGGGCAACTATCGCGTCAACATCTTCAAGCAACGCGGCACGGTGGCCATGGTGGTGCGCTTCATCCGCCCGAGGATTCCGTCGCTGGCCGAGCTGAACCTGCCGGATACGCTGCAGGGGCTGGTGCTGCAAAAGCGTGGCCTGATCATCGTGGTGGGTGCCACCGGCAGCGGCAAAAGCTCCACCGTCGCCTCCTTGCTGGAACATCGCAACCAGACCCAGTCCGGCCATATCCTGACCGTGGAAGACCCGATCGAATTCGTCTACCGCCATCAGAAATCCATCGTCAACCAGCGTGAAATCGGCGTGGATACCTTTTCCTACCAGAACGCCCTGAAGAACGCCATGCGCGAAGCACCGGACGTGCTGATGATCGGCGAGGTCCGCGACGCGGAAACCATGACCCACGCCATCAACTATGCGCAGTCCGGTCACCTGTGCCTGAGCACCCTGCATGCCAACAACAGCTATCACATGCTGAACCGCGTCATCAGCATGTTCCCCACCGAAAGCCGCAATGCCCTGCTGATGGACCTGTCGGTCTCCCTGCGCGCGGTGATTTCACAGCGGCTGGTCCCCACCAAGGACGGCAAGCAGATCCCGGCGCTGGAAATCCTGATCAATACCCCGCATATCGCCGAGCTGATCCGCAACGGTGAGGTGGACCAGATCAAGGAAGCCATCGAAAACAGCATGAGCGAAGGCGCACAGACTTTCGAACAATCACTGTTCCGGCTCTACCAGCAAGACCGCATCCTGCTGGACGATGCCTTGAAAAATGCCGACTCGCCCACCAATCTGTACTGGCTGATCAACCATGCGCAGAACAAGCAGGCGGAAACGCAAACAGCCCGCAAGCAACAGCCGGAACGGCAGGACAGCGACCACACTGCCACCAGCTTTGACGGATTCACCCTGGATTTATAAAACAAGCACACACACATGATCACCCTCTACGGCATCCCCAATTGCAATACGGTCAAGAAAGCCCGCCAGTGGCTGACCGATCATCACATCGACTTTGCCTTTCACGACTTCAAGAAACAGGGCGTGACCGCAGCCCAGCTGCAAGCCTGGATCGACGCCATCGGCCTGGACAAGCTGATCAACCGCCAGGGCACTACCTGGCGCGGCCTGTCCGACGAACTGAAAGCCCAGGCCAGCAGCGCTGAAGGGGCCATTACCGTGCTGCTGGCACAGCCGTCCATCATCAAGCGTCCGGTGCTGGAACGCCCGGGCAAGGTCAGCGTGGGTTTCAACGAAGCACAATGGGCCGAGGAGTTTGGCGCATGAGCAAGACACTGGAGCTGACCTGCGAACTGATCCGCCGCGACTCGGTCACCCCGCGCGATGCCGGCTGCCAGCCACTGCTGGCCGAACGCCTGCAGGCACTGGGTTTTGTCATTGAAAACATGCGCTTTGGCGAGGTGGACAATCTGTGGGCGCGCCGCGGCAACAGCGGCCCGCTGCTGTGCTTTGCCGGCCATACCGACGTGGTGCCAAGCGGCCCGACCGAACAGTGGGACAGCCCGCCCTTCGAACCGCGCCAGCGCAACGGCCTGCTGTACGGCCGCGGTGCCGCCGACATGAAAGCCTCGCTGGCAGCCTTCATCACCGCCATCGAAGCCTTTGTGGCGGATCACCCGCAGCACGGCGGCAGCATCGCGCTGCTGCTGACCTCGGATGAAGAAGGCGTGGCGACGGATGGTTCGGTCAAGGTGGTGGATACACTGGAAGCACGCGGCGAGCTGATCGATTACTGCATCGTTGGCGAACCCACCTCGGACCAGCAACTGGGTGACACCATCAAGAACGGCCGCCGTGGTTCCTTGTCAGGCCGGCTGGTGATCCACGGCATCCAGGGCCATATTGCCTATCCGCATCTGGCCAAGAATCCCGTGCACCTGATGGCCCCGGCGCTGGCCGAGCTGGCCGCCACCGAATGGGACCAGGGCAATGCATTTTTCCCGCCCACCAGCTGGCAGGTGTCCAATATCCACGCCGGCACCGGTGCGGTGAACATCATTCCCGGCCTGTGCGAAATCCGCTTCAATTTCCGTTTCAGCCCGGAAAGCACGGTGGAGTCACTGAAAGACCGAGTGCATGCCATTCTGGATCGCCACGGCCTGGGCTATGAATTGCACTGGTCGCTGTCCGGCCTGCCCTTCATCACCGCCCCCGGTGCCTTGACCGATGCGCTCAGCAGCGCCATCCACCAGGTCACCGGACAGAATGCGGTGCTCTCCACCACCGGCGGCACCTCCGACGGCCGCTTCATCAAGCGCATTACGCGCGAGCTGGTTGAGTTTGGCCCGGTCAATGCCACCATTCACAAGCTGAACGAGTGTGTGGAAGTGGCCCACCTGGAGCCGCTGGCAGCCATCTACCAGCGCACACTGGAACAGCTGCTGCCAAACTGAAACAGCCTGCGTAGCGCATCGCTCAGGGCGGCGGCGCAGCCGGATAGCACAGCGGACACGCCGGATTACCGCATTTCAGCGCGTACTGCCTCAGCAGACGGTGCAACTGCCCGGAAGGGTTGAGACATTGGTATGATGCTGCCGCCGCCGGCTGCGCCACCGCGGCCGGCCCGACCTGCTGCGGCGGTGGTGCCGCAGGCAGGCTGGCCGCGCATGCGCCACCGGCCAGCAGCAGGAAACACACGCTGTGGCAGTGCGCCTGTGTCATGATTCGCTCACCTTTTTTTCGGCCTATCATTCCGCACAGTGTAGCATTGCCAACACCAGCAGCAGCCCAGATCGCCCCCCAAGCCGGAATATGAAGACGCCAGCCACCCCTCCACCCGTTTCTGCCGACTGCCACCACGAACGGCGCAGTCGCGGCGGCAGCCTGCTGGCCATGCTGGCGGCACTGGCCTGCCTGCTGTGCAGCCTGCTGCTAGCCGAGTGGCCGGCGCGGCTGTTGTGGCTGAGCGACGCAGCCTCACTCGGCCTGCTGGCCGGCCTGCTCAATGCGGCGGCCAGCCGGGCGGGCTGGCGCCGGCGCCACCAGGGCGCTGCCGCGCTGCCTGTGCTGCCCTTTGCCCGGCCCGCCTGGCTAGCCCTCCACCCGCGCCGCAGTACCACTTCCTACCAGCAGCACCAGCCACTGCGCCGGCTGTTGCTGTGGCCACGTCTACGGCGGCTGATCGGCCGCCACTGCGGCTGGCCGGTCATCTGGCAGGCACTGGGCAGCCTGCTGGCCCTGCTGCTGTCGCTGCTGCTGGTGCAGGCCGACCTGAGTGCCGCCACGACCAGCGGCATCAGCCGCCCGTCGCTATTGCTGCCGGGGCTGTGCGGACTGCTGGCCGCCTTTGCCTGCCTGCTGCTGGAACGCAGGCTGGCACAGGAAAGCGCCACCGACTGGCCGGAGGCGCCGCTGCTGCTTACCCTGTCACGCGCCATCATTCTTGCCCTGCTGCTGCCTGCGCTGTGCGGGCTGGGGCTGATGCTGGGGCTGGACTGGCTGTTGCCGGGCCTGCCGCTGGCTGGCTGCTGGCTGCTGCTGCTCAGTGCCGAACTGCTGCTACGCGCCCTGCTCAGCGGATTCCGCCCCTACCACCGGCAGCAGGCCACACCGCCGGCCTTCAACAGCCTGCTGGCCTCGCTAATGCAGCGCAGCAACCCGGCGCAGCGGCTGCGCCGGCAGCTGCAACAGGGACTGGGGCTGGAATTGCGCCACAGCTGGGCATTGCGCTTTCTCGGCACTGCCCTGCGCCCGCTGGCCGCCGGCTTGCTGCTGTGCGCCTGGCTATTGAGCAGCCTCAGCATCATTGGCACCGACCAGCGCGGCATCTATCAGCGCTTTGGCGCCGCCGTGGCGGTGTGGCCGCCCGGCCTGCACCTGGGTCTGCCGTGGCCGCTGGGCCGCGTCAGCTTTATCGAGAACGGCCAGGTCCATCAGCAGGCCAGCACCTTGCTGCCCGACGATGGCGGCCAGAACGCCAGCGCCGGCAATAACCGCCTGTGGGATGGCCAGCACCGCGCCGAAAGCATGCAGCTGATTGCCAGCGGCCGCGGCAGCAGCCAGTCCATCCAGCTGATGGGTCTGGATGTGCGGCTGGTCTACCGCCAGGGGCTGCGCGATGAAGACGCGCTGGCGCTGTACCGGCTGAGCGATGCGCCGGCACTGCTGCACAGCCTGGCACAGCAGACCATGCTGCATTACTTTGCCGGCCAGCAACTGGATCAGCTGCTGGGCGAGGGGCTATCGGCCACCTCCCTGCAACTGCGCAACCGCATCCAGCAGCAGCTGGACCGCTCTGCCGCCGGCATCGAGCTGCTGGCCGTGGTCATACAGGCCATCCACCCGCCAGCCGCCGCCGCCAATGCCTATCATGGCGTGCAGGCCGCGCAGATTCTGGCCCAGGCCAATGTGGCGGCCGAGCGCGCCCAGGCGGTGCGCAGCCACAGTGCCGCCGTGCAGGCCGCCCTGCGCCAGAGCGCCGCCGCCAGTGCGGCCGCCGCCGAGCAGCTGGCCGCCAGCCGTGCCGATGCCATTGCCTTCCAGGCCGACCAGCAAGCCTACCAGCTGGCGGGCCAGACCTTTTTGCTGGAGCGCTATCTGCATGCACTGGCACACGGGCTGAGCCATACCCACCCGCTGATCATCGACCACCGCATCCCGGCCGCCGCGCTGCCCACCATCGACCTGCGGCCGGCCGGCACTGCGCCGACGCTGCCCGGCGTCGAAGTCAAGCCACCACCTGCTACCGGCGCTGCCGCCCGTGCGGCGGTGCCGCACCCATAGGAGTCCGCCTTGGACCATTCCGCTCACCATCATCATCACAGCACGCCGCCGCTGCCACCCCGCAGCCTGCGCTGGCGGCAGCTGGCTGCCGTGGCCGTGCTGCTGCTGGCAGCCCTGGCCAGCTGCCTGCTGCAAGTCCACTCCGGCGAAGCCGTGGTCATCACCCGCTTTGGCGACCCGGTACGCGTGCTGCTGCAACCGGGCCTGGCATGGCGACTGCCACCGCCGCTGGAAAGCGCCATCGCGGTCGACCTGCGCCTGCGCACCACCTCCAGCGGCCTGCAGGATGTCGGCACCCGCGACGGCTTGCGCGTCATCATGCAAAGCTATGTGGCCTGGCAAGTGCCGGCCGATGCCACCCACATCACCCGTTTCCTGCGGGCGGTACAAAACCAGCCGGAAGAAGCCGCACGCCAGATTGCCACTTTTGCCGGTTCGGCCATGGAAACCGGCAGCAGCGGCTTTGCCCTGTCCAGCCTGGTCAATACCGATGCCAGCCAGCTGCGCATCAGCCAGCTCGAACAGCGGCTGCGCCAGCAACTGGCGCCGCAACTGCTGACCAGTTATGGCGTGCGGGTAGTGGATGTCGGGCTGGAGCGGCTGACACTGCCGGCAGTGACGCTGGATGCCACCGTGGCACGCATGCGGGCCGAGCGCGACACCATCGCGGCGGAACGCACGGCCAGCGGCAATGAAGAAGCCGCCGCCATCCGCGCCAATGCCGCACGTGATGCGCGTATCCGTCAGGCCGATGCCAGCGTGGCCGCCGCCCAGATCGAAGCCGGCTCACGGGTGGAAGCAGCCCGCATCTACGCCGCGGCCTACCAGCGCGCACCCGAGCTTTACAAGACACTGCGCTCGCTGGACACCCTTAACGGCGTGGTCAACAACTCGACCCAGCTGGTATTGCGCACCGATGCCGCGCCCTTCCGCGCACTGGTGGACGGCCCGCCGGGGCTGAGCGCCAGCAAGAGTGCAAAGGGCCGCTGATGTTGCATGCCGAGCACACTGCCAGCCCGCTGGAACAATCGCTGCGCCTGAGCTACCGCCTGCTGCTGGGCCTGACGCTGCTGGCCGGGCTGGCCTGGCTGTTTGGCCATATCCGGCCCATTCCGGCCGACAGCCAGGCTGTTGTCCTGCGCTTTGGCGCGGTCGAGCGGGTACAGCATGCCGGGCTGCTGCTGGCCTGGCCCAGCCCCATCGAGGAAGTCCTGCTGCTGCCGGCCGGCGAACGGCTGCAGCAGCGCCAGATCAGCGGCCTGGCACGCAACGCCCATGCGCTGGCACTGGATGGCGCCGGCACCGCGCTGCGGCAGATGGGCGACGAACTGGCCGGCTCGGGTTATCTGCTGAGTGGCGACCTGGGCGTGGTGCAGCTGAATGCCACGGTCTACTACCAGATTGACGATGCCATGGCCTATGCCGTGCAGGGCGAACAGGCGCTGCCGGCGCTGGACCGGCTGGTCAGTGCCGCCGCCCTGCAACTGAGTGCCGGGCGCGATCTGGACAGCATTCTGGTCAGCCGCGGCAGCACCGCCTCCGGCCAGCTGGCCATACAGCGCGAACGGCTGCGCGCCGAACTGGTGGCGGCCGCCAACCAGCGCCTGCAGTCACTGCGTCAGCGCGGTGTGGCACTGGGCATCCGCATCGTGCGCATCGACCTGCTCTCCGCCCTGCCCCACCAGGCGCAGGCGGCTTTTGATGCGGTACTGACCGCCGACCAGACCGTGGAACGGCAGCTGGCACTGGCGCGCACCGCGGCCGCCCAGCAACAGCAACAGGCCAGCGCCGCCGTCAGCAGCATGCTCAACAACGCCCGCGCCCGCGCCAATGAACGGCTGGCACTGGCCCGCAGCGAAACCAGTGAAATCAGCGCACTGGCCAGCCACATGCAACAGAGCGACGGGCCGGAGCTGCTGCGCCAGCTCTACCGCAACCGGATACAGGGCGTGCTGGCCAAGGCCGGCCAGCTCAGCACCATTGACCCGGACAGCGGCAGCCGGCTGATCCTGCCAGGAGTCCGGCCATGAGCCTGTGCTGCACACCGGGCGGCAATGGCCTGCTCAGCCCGGCCGAGCAAAAGGGGCTGGGCCGGCAGCTGCTGCTGGCCATGAGCGCGGTCGGACTGTTGCTGCTGGCAGCGTACTGGCGCTTTGCCGTGGACAATGGCAGCGCCCTGGCGCAATGGCTGACCGCCGCCGCCGCCCTGCTGATGGCGGGACCAGCCTTGCGCGCCGCCTGGCGCAGCCTGCAACACCCTGACCTGCATGGCATGACCGACCTGCTGGTGGCGCTGGCCATCATCGGTGCCTGGGCCAGTGGCGACACCCTCAGTGCCGCGCTGCTGCCCATCCTGATGGTAGTGGGCCATGTGCTGGAAGAGCGCAGCCTGCTGGGTTCGCAAGAGGCCATCCAGGCACTGTCCACGCTCACGCGCAGCCGCAGCCGCCGCCTGCTGGCCGATGGCCGCCACGAGGACGTCGACAACAGCCAGCTGCGTAGCGGCGACTGTGTGGAAGTCCGCCCCGGCGACCGCATCCCGGCCGACGGCATGGTGCGCCAGGGCCACTCCAGCCTGGATACCTCGGCCATCACCGGCGAATCCCTGCCACAGGATGTGACGGCAGGCAGCCAGGTGTATGCCGGGGCGCTCAATCTGCAAGGACGGCTGCTGGTGGAAATCAGCCAGGTGGGCGAGCAGTCGGCCCTGGGCCGCATCACCGCCCTGATGCGCGAGGCCGAAATGGCCAAGCCGCCAATCACCCGGCTGGTGGAAGGCCATGCCGGCGCTTATCTGGGCCTGGTGCTGGCGCTGGCCGCGCTCAGCTGGTTTATCAGCCGTGATACCCAGGCCATGCTGGCGGTACTGGTGGCCGCCTGCCCCTGTGCGCTGGTGCTGGCCACACCGGCAGCAGCGGTCGCCGGCGTGGCGGTGGCGGCGCGCCATGGCATCCTGATTCGTGGCACGGCTTTTCTGGAAGAACTGGCCGATGTCTCCGCGCTGGTGATCGACAAAACCGGCACCCTCACCAGCGGCCAGCTCAGCCTGCAGCGGGTGGAAGTGCTCGACGCCGGCCCGGGGCCGGACATCCAGCTGCTGGCAGCCAGCCTGGGAGCCAGCAGCAGCCACCCGGTCAGCCGGGCGCTGGCAACGCTGGCCGGCACACAGCCGCTGCTGCCACTGACTGCCGTGCAGGAGATGGCCGGCATGGGCTTGCAGGCCGGCACCGCCTGGGGGCAGGCCGTGCTGGGCCGGCCGGCCCTGCTGCAGCAGATGGGCATCAGCCATCTGCCACCGGCGCGGGGCGCGGCTTCACTGGTCGGGCTGGCGCTCGATGGCCGCTTGCTGGCCTGGTTTCATCTGGCGGACACGCCACGCCCGGAAGCGGCAGAGGCCATGCGCCAGCTGCGGCAGCTGGGCCTGCAGCGCCAGCTCTTGCTGACCGGCGACCACGCCGCCGCGGCCGAACCGCTGGCGCAGGCACTGGGGATAGAACGGGTGGTCGCCCAGGTATTGCCGGCAGGCAAGCTGGCCACGGTACAGGCGGAAATCCGTGCCGGCTACCGCCCGCTGGTGGTGGGCGATGGCATCAATGACTCGCTGGCGCTCAAGGCCGGTGCCGTCGGCATTGCCATGGGGGCACAGGCGGCCGACATTGCGGTGGCGGCAGCCGATGTGGTGTTGATCAGCAAGGATCTGCGCCGGCTGGCCACCGCCATCCGCCTGAGCCGGCAGTGTCGCCGCACCCTGTCGCTCAATGTGGCACTCGGCCTGGGCTGGACCGCCCTGCTCACCTTGCTGGCGGCGCTGGGCCTGCTGGGTACGGCCGGGGTCTTGCTGGCGGCACTGCTGCATAATCTGAGCAGCCTGCTGGTGATGGCCAATGCCGGACGGCTGCTGCGCTTTCAGGACCGGCTGCCCGCGCTGACCGTCCCGCCGGCCGGCACAGGATGACCAACCGCATGGCAGGCCATCCCTGGCGCAAGCCTGCAGCTTTGCGTCCCGGCCATGAATGCCAGCGGGCTCACGCAGACTTACCATAAGGCCACCATGGAACTCGAAATCGCCAAAATCTTCATCGCCCTGCTGGTGCTGGTCAATCCGCTGGGTGCCATTCCCATCTTCATCAGCCTGACGCCCAACGCCAACCAGCTGGAGCGCAAGCGCATCGCCAAGACCACCACGCTGGCGGTGGCGGTGGTGCTCTGCCTGTTTGCCGTGGTGGGCGAAACCCTGCTGCACTTTCTCGGCATCAGCATCGGTTCCTTCCAGGTGGGGGGCGGCATGCTGGTGATGCTGATTGCCATCGCCCTGATGAATGCCCAGCCGGCCCCCACCAAGACCACCAAGGAAGAACAGTCGGAAGCCGAAGCCAAGACCAATATCGCGGTGGTGCCAATGGCCATTCCGCTGCTGACCGGTCCCGGCACCATTTCCACCGTCATCATTTATGCCTCCACCGCCCACTCCTGGGTGCAGGTGGTGTATCTGCTGATCAGCAGCCTGCTGGTGGCCATCACCTGCTATGGCGCACTGGTGCTGGCCTCCCCCATCAGCCGCCTGCTGGGTCAGACCGGCATCAATATCGTCAACCGCGTGATGGGCATGTTGCTGGCGGCAGTGTCGGTGGAAATCATCGTCGATGGGCTGTACCGGCTGTTTCCGCAGCTGTCACGCTAAAGTGCCCGCCAGATTGGCCGCATCTGGCGCACTTGATCTGGCGCAAACCATCTGTATCGAATCTGTCATCACCCGGCCATGACCAGCGTCTGGCAGGACGTGACAAGCCATTGATATACAAAGACCATCTGCCATCTGTGCATATAAACAGGCTGGCAACTGTGCATTGTCTGTCATGGTGACAGCGCCTACAAAGTGCGGGTTATCTTTCCGGACCCAGCACCATGACCCAGCCCGTCCCCATCAAGATTTATCCGCGCCTGACCCGTGGCCGTTTCAACACCATCCGCGTGACCCTGGTCATCCTGACCCAGCTAGTTTTCCTCGGCCTGCCCTGGCTGCGCTGGAATGAGCGCCAGGCGGTGCTGTTTGATCTGGATCGCCACCAGTTTTTCATCTTCGGTGCCAGCTTCTGGCCGCAGGATTTCGTCTATCTGGCCGCTTTGCTGGTGGTCAGCGCGCTGGGGCTGTTCTGGTGGACCACGCTGGCCGGTCGATTGTGGTGCGGTTATGCCTGTCCGCAAACGGTCTACACCCAACTCATGCTATGGGTGGAACGGCTGGTATTGGGCGACCACAAGGCCAGACGCAAGCTGGACGCCGCCCCCAACAGCGCCGGCAAACTGCTGAAAAAGGGGCTGGCCCACGGCCTGATGCTGCTGTTTTCGCTAGGAACCGGCTTTTCGCTGGTGGCCTACTTCACGCCGGCTAGCGAGCTGGCCGGCAGCCTGTGGCAGGGAACGCTGGGGCCGTGGGAAAGCTTCTGGATCTTGTTCTACGCCGCGTTTACCTATCTGCTGGCCGGGCAACTACGGGAAAAAGTGTGCACGCACATGTGCCCTTATGCCCGCTTCCAGGGCGCCATGTTCGATCGCGACACGCTGATCATTTCCTACGACAGCCAGCGTGGCGAACCGCGCGGCAAGCAGGCGGACAAGTCCGCCGGCGGCTGTATCGACTGCGGCATCTGCGTGCAGGTCTGCCCTACCGGCATCGACATCCGCCACGGCCTGCAATACGAATGCATCGGCTGCGCCGCCTGCATCGATGCCTGCGATCAGGTGATGGACCAGCTGCATGCGCCGCGCGGGCTGATCCGCTACACCAGCGCCGCCGCACTGGAAGGCCAGACTGACAGCAAGCCGGCCTGGCGTCGGCCGCGGGTGCTGTTTTACAGCGGCCTGCTGCTGGGCATCAGCCTGCTGTCGGTGGTCAGCTTTCTCAACCGCATTCCGTTCAAGGCCGACATCCTGCGCGACCGCGCCAGCCTGGTGCGGGAAACCGACGATGGCTGGCTGGAAAACAGTTACAGTGTGCGGCTGATCAACAGCAGCGAGCGGCCGCAGCGCTTTGTCATCAGCGTGGAGGGCCTGCCGGGCATCCGGCTGGCGGCCAGTACCCAGCCGGTGGCCCTGGCGGCCACCGCCACCGAAACCATAGGCTTGCGAGTCCAGGTGGAGCCGCAGTACGCTGCCAGGGGCGCGCATGACATCCGCTTTGTCATCCGCTCGCTCGACCAGCCCGCTCATGTGCTGCAGGAAAAAAGCAGCTTTATCGGCGACTGAGCCCCCTACCATGCGAGTCCTTCATTCATGAGTAAAACCCTGCAGCTGGCGCAGCTGTTCCGCCATGCCATCGAACAGGGCCAGCTGCGCGCTGGCGACCGCCTGCCCTCCTTGCGCCGGCTGTGCCAGGATCACGGCGTCAGCCTGACCACGGCCCAGCGCGCCTACGCCGAACTGGAAAGGCAGGGCTTGCTGCAAGCGCTGCCGCGCTCCGGCTTTCGCGTCTGCACACCGCCCGCCGCCTTGCGCCCGGCCGAACCGGCCAGTGACGGCGTGCTGCGCATGGAGCACCTGACCACCGCCCTGCCCATGCCCTGGGGCTGTCCCTTCATCAATCCGGCGCTGATCAATACCACCCAGATGAACCGTGCGCTCAGCCGTGCCTTGCAAGACTACCGCGCCGCGCTGTCCAGCACGCCGGTCGAGGGCTACGCCGGCTTGCGCCGCGAACTGGGCCTGCATTATCTGAGCCAGGGCGTGAGCCTGGCGGGCGACGAGCTGCTGATTACCTGCGGTGGCATGGAGGCGCTGACGCTGGCCATGCGCGCTGCGGTCAGCGCCTCTGGCAGCCACAGCATGGTGGTGGTGACCCCGGCCTTTCCTGCGGCACTGGACCAGCTGCGCCATCTGGGCATCAGCATGCTGCCGCTGGCGCTGTCCGAGCAAGGCAGCCTGGACCTGGACGCACTGGCGGCCCTGCTGCAGGCGGAACGCCCGGCCGGCATCGTGCTGATGGCCAATTTCCAGCACCCCACCGGCCTGATCATGCCGGAAGCGCAAAAACGCGCGCTGGTGGCGCTGGCCGAGCGCCACCGCGTGTGCATCATCGAGGATGACACCTACCGCGAGCTGTATTTTGGCAAGCAGGGGGCCAGCCCGCTCA